>NZ_JBKYMO010000001.1:0-80948 GCF_047302915.1 Massilia sp. CT11-108
GCCCTGGCCGGTTCCGATGCCGCCCAGGACCACACGGCCGCCCGCCTGGCGCCGGACGAGGTGCTGCTGCTGTCGCGCTGTGCCCGGCTCGTGGCCGCGAACGAGGCCCCGCACGACGTCGGCCAGGATGAATTGCTGCGGTTCTGGGAAATCGCCGCGGCCGAGCAGGACCGCCATGCCCAGTTCGCGCTCGGCCTGTGGTGCGCCCGCATGCGGGTGGACGGCAAGCGGATTCCCGGCAGCCATGGCGCGGCCAACTTCAAGAAGGCCGTGCGCTGGCTGGCCCTGGCTGGCGAGCAGGGCCTGGCCGAAGCCTGGTACGCGCTGTCGCGTATTTATATCAAGCCGGAATTCTCCCAGCGCAATGTGCTGGAAGCGCAGAAATACCTGGAGCGCGCGGCGGAGATGGGCTATCGCGATGCCCAGCTGGAATGCGGGAACGCGGCATGGCGTGCGCGCCGCGAGAACGAGAACAACGACGTGCGCGCGCTGTTCTGGCTGCAGAAGGCGGCGGCGCAGGCCTGTCCCAAGGCTGCGGCCGCGCTGCGCAAGCTGGCGCCGCGCCAGCCTGGCGCCTGGACGGACCTGGGTGGACTGGCCGGGCGTGACCTCGCGGCCCATCCGCTGCTGGCCGCGCGCCTGGAACTGGCGGTGGCCTTTGGCCTGAGCCGGGCCGAGGCGCTGTTGCTGGATATCCGCGGCGCCGACCGCGGCCACTGCCTCGTGATCGACATCCGCGCCAGCTACGGCCGCAGCCGGCGCAGGCTGATCTCGGTGGAAACGGCGCAGGAGCGCCAGCTGCTCGACCGCGTGGCGCTCGTCTTCGAGAACGTCGATTGCGGTCCGGGCGGGCCGGAAGGGAATTATCGCCAGCGCCTGTACCGGTTGCGCAGCCTGTTGCCGGAGATGGCGAGCGCGGAGTCCGGGACGGAAGAACCGGAAGAGTCCCCGGCGCCGGACGGAGACTATTCGCTGGCCGCCTGAATCAGATCTCGCTTCAGATCTCGATCTCGCCTTCGAACACGGTCTCGGCCGGACCGCTCATATAAACCGGCTGGCCTTCGCCGGCCCAGTTGATGGTCAGCTTGCCGCCGCGAGCCTGGACTTGCACCGGCGAATCCAGCAGGCCACGCCGGATGCCCGCCACGACGGCGGCGCAGGCGCCCGTGCCGCAGGCCAGCGTCTCGCCGGCGCCGCGTTCGTAGACGCGCAGCTTCACATGGCCGCGGTCCACGATCTGCAGGAAGCCGGCGTTCACGCGGCGCGGGAAGCGCGGGTGGTGCTCGATCTGCGGGCCCGTTTCCAGGACGGGAGCCGCATCGACGTCGGCGACGACCTGCACCGCGTGCGGGTTGCCCATCGAGACCGTCGACACGAGCACGGTCTGTTCCTGGCCCTTGTTCGAGACGGTGATCGGCCACAGCGTGTCGCGGCCTTCGGCGACGCCTTCCAGGCCGGCCGCATCGAACGGAACCTGGCTCGGCTCCAGGATCGGCGCGCCCATGTCCACCGTGATGCTGCCGTCGTCTTCCAGGCGCGGGGTGATAATGCCGCTCATCGTTTCGACGCGGATGCTGCGCTTGTCGGTCAGCCCCTTGTCGCTGACGAACCGGACGAAGGCGCGCGAGCCGTTGCCGCATTGCTCGACCTCGCCGCCGTCATTGTTATAGATGCGGTAGCGGAAATCGCTGCCTTCCGTGACCGGGCGCTCGACGACCAGGATCTGGTCGGCACCGACGCCGAAGCGGCGGTCGGCCAGGCGGCGCCATTGTTCCGGGCCGAGGTCGAGTTGCTGGTTGATCGCGTCGATGACGACGAAATCGTTGCCGGCGCCGTGCATCTTGGTGAACTTGAGTTTCATGGTATCTGTCATTAATCGTAGAACGAAGGCTCGCCGGGTGGCCGGGTCTTGAAGCGCTTATGGGTCCAGAAGTACTCGGCCGGATGTTCGCGCACGCGGTCCTCGATGAAGGCGTTCATGCGACGCGTGGCGGCAATGATGTCGTCGCCGGGGAAATCTTCCCATGCAGGATAGAACTCTACCCGGTATCCCTTGTAGTTGGGCAGGAAAGTGGCGACGACCGGGATGACTTTTGCACCCGTCGCGCCCGCCAGCCGGCCCATCGCCGTCAACGTGGCGGCCGGGATGCCGAAGAACGGCACGAAGGTCGCATCCTTCTCGCCGAAGTCCATGTCCGGCAGCATGAAGTAGGGGAGGCCCTCGCGCAGTGCGCGGATGATCGGCTTGATGCCGTCGGTGCGCGTGAACAGGCGCACCGGGCCATAACGTTCGCGGCCATTACGCAACAAATCGTCGAACGCCTTGTTCTTTTGCGGCGAATACATGCTCGACAGCGGCACCACGCGCGACGCCACGCCCGCCACGTCCAGGCACACGAAGTGCGGGCAGAACAAGATGGTCGGGCCGCTTTCCAGCTGCGCTTTCGGCACCTTGGGGACGATCTCGATCAGGCTGCGGATGCGCTCGAACGGCGCCCACCAGATCAGCGAGCGCTCCAGGATGCTGCGCGAATAGGCCATGAAATGGCGCTTGGCGATATCGACCCGCTCCGCTTCGCCCAGTTCGGGCATGCACAGGCGCAGGTTGACCAGCGCGATCTTGCGGCGCTTGGGAATCGCGTAATACATCAGCCAGCCGACGGCGTTGCCGATGCGACCAAGGACGGGCAGCGGCAGGAAGTGCAGCAGCCACAACAGGAAAATCAGGAACCTCATGCGACGGTCTCGGGGTGCGGTGCTTCGACGCCTTGCGGCTTCTTGTAGCGGTTATAACTCCAGAAATACTGGGCGGGGCAGTAGGCGATGAGCTTTTCCATCTGGCGGTTGATGGCGGCGGCCTGCCGGGCCGCGTCGCCGTCGAGCGACCCTTCGAAGGGGACGAAGCGGATGGCGAAGCCGCGGCCGCGCGGCAGGCGTTCCGCGTACACGGTCAGGATGTCGGCCTTGCCCAGCTGGGCCAGCTTGGCGGGCAGGGTCATCGTGTACGCGTCGCGGCCGAAGAACGGCGCCCACACGCCTTCGCCTTCCTGCGGGACCTGGTCCGGCAGCACGCCGACGGGCTGGCCGCCCCGCAGCGCCTTGACGAGCATGCGCACGCCGGCCAGGTTGGCGGGTGCCAGGTGCATGTGCTGGCGCTCGCGGGCGCCTTCGACGAGCGGCTTCAGGGCGCTCTGGCGCGGCGGGCGGTACATGACCGTCAGTTCGACGCGCAGCGAGACCTGCTGGGCGGTCAGTTCGAAGCAGCCCAGGTGCGGCGTGAGGAAGACGATGCCGCGGCCGGCGTCGAGCTGGCGCTGCACCAGTTCCCAGTTTTCCATGGTGACGTGGCGGGTGACGCGCTCCTGCGGCGCGCACCAGACGAACGGCAGCTCGGCGATGGCCTTGCCGGATTCGGCGATCGCGGCGCGCAGATGGCCGCCGTAGCCGGCCCGTTCGAGGTTTTCGCGCAGGCGCCGGCGGTGCGACGGCGAGAGCAGATAGACGATCCAGCCGAGCGCGGCGCCGAGCGCATGCAGGACGCGCAGCGGCAAAAACGACAGGATCCGAAACAAAAGGACAAGCATTGATTGATTTAGGGTAGAGAACCGACGGGTTGCTGTGCCAGAATTTTTGGAGGAGCGTAAAATACCACTTTGTAGCATCCGCGGAGTTAATGACAACTTGCGAAGCGGAATATAAATCTCGCTAAAGCGTCGCAGGCCTTGGTGCTGCGGCAATTTTTACAACAGTATCAGGAGCCTTAATGTCTTCCAACGACTACCTCTTCACTTCCGAGTCCGTCTCTGAAGGCCACCCGGACAAAGTCGCCGACCAGATTTCCGACGCCATCCTCGACGCCATCCTGGAACAGGATCCGCGCGCGCGCGTGGCTGCCGAGACCCTGTGCAACACGGGTCTGGTCGTCCTGGCCGGTGAAATCACGACGCACGCAAACGTCGATTATATTCAAGTTGCACGCAATACCATCAAGCGCATCGGTTACGACAACACCGACTTCGGCATCGACTATAAAGGTTGCGCCGTGCTGGTCGCCTACGACAAGCAGTCGCCGGACATCGCCCAGGGCGTGGACGAAGGCGCCGGCCTCGACCTCGACCAGGGCGCGGGCGACCAGGGCCTGATGTTCGGCTATGCGTGCGACGAGACGCCGGAACTGATGCCGGCCGCTATTTATTACGCGCACCGCCTCGTCGAGCGCCAGTCGCAACTGCGCAAGGACGGCCGCCTGCCGTGGCTGCGCCCGGATGCCAAGTCCCAGGTCACGCTGCGCTACGTCAACGGCCGCCCGGTGTCCGTGAACACCGTCGTGCTGTCGACCCAGCACGCGCCGGAAGTCAGCCACAGCCAGATCGAGGAAGCGGTGATCGAGGAGATCATCAAGCCGGTGCTGCCGCGCGAATGGCTGCAGGATACCCGTTACCTGGTCAACCCGACCGGCCGCTTCGTCATCGGCGGTCCGCAGGGCGACTGCGGCCTGACCGGCCGCAAGATCATCGTCGACACCTACGGCGGTGCCGCACCGCACGGCGGCGGCGCGTTCTCCGGCAAGGATCCGTCCAAGGTCGACCGCTCGGCCGCCTACGCCGCCCGCTACGTCGCCAAGAACGTCGTGGCCGCCGGCCTGGCGCGCCAGTGCCAGGTGCAGGTCAGCTACGCGATCGGCGTGGCCCGTCCGATCAACATCACGGTCTACACGGAAGGCACGGGCGTCATTTCGGACGAGAAGATCGCCGAACTGGTGATGGAACACTTCGACCTGCGCCCGAAAGGCATCGTGCAGATGCTCGACCTGCTGCGCCCGATCTATACCAAGTCGGCCGCCTACGGCCACTTCGGCCGCGAAGAGCCGGAATTCAGCTGGGAGCGCACCGACAAGGCCGCGCTGCTGCGCGCCGAAGCCGGTCTCGCGTAACACCCAACGCGCGTTGCAAAAACGCCCGTAGCCGGTGGGCAGACACGTGCCCACCGTGCTACACTTGTAAATTCCGAGGAGCGTTGCGACGAGATTCCCCATCTCGCCAGGCTCGGATATCAACACCGCGCTCACGTTACTTTTTTCTTAACTTGAAAGGAGGGCGTGATGAGCGCCGTACTCAAAGACACCACCCAGGACTACCTCGTTGCCGACATCGGCCTCGCCTCGTGGGGCGAGAAGGAAATCCGCATCGCCGAAACGGAAATGCCGGGCCTGATGGCCATCCGCGACGAATACGCGGCCGCCCAGCCGCTGAAGGGCGCGCGCATTGCCGGTTCGCTGCACATGACCATCCAGACCGCCGTGCTTATCCGCACGCTGGAAGCCCTCGGCGCGCAAGTGCGCTGGGCCTCGTGCAACATCTACTCGACGCAGGACCACGCTGCCGCCGCCATCGCCTCGGTCGGTACGCCCGTGTTCGCCGTCAAGGGCGAGACGCTGGACGAGTACTGGGACTACACCCACCGCATCTTCGAATGGGGCGATGACGTCTACGCCAACATGATCCTGGACGACGGCGGCGACGCCACGCTGCTGCTGCACCTGGGCGTGCGCGCGGAGAAGGACATCTCGGTGCTGGACAAGCCGGGTTCGGAAGAAGAAATCTGCCTGTTCAACGCCATCAAGGGCCGCCTGGCCATCGATCCGCAGTGGTACTCGAAGCGCCTGCCGCAGATCAGGGGCGTGACGGAAGAGACCACCACCGGCGTGCACCGCCTGTACCAGATGCACGCGGACGGCAAGCTGGCGTTCCCGGCCATCAACGTCAACGACTCCGTGACGAAATCGAAGTTCGACAACCTGTACGGCTGCCGTGAATCGCTGGTCGACGGCATCAAGCGCGCGACGGACGTGATGGTCGCCGGCAAGGTCGCCGTCGTGGCCGGTTATGGTGACGTCGGCAAGGGTTCGGCCCAGGCGCTCCGCGCGCTGTCGGCCCAGGTCTGGGTTACCGAGATCGACCCGATCTGCGCACTGCAGGCCGCAATGGAAGGCTACCGCGTCGTGACGATGGACCAGGCCGCCGAACACGGCGACATCTTCGTCACCTGCACGGGCAACTACCACGTGATCACCGAGCAGCACATGCTGCGCATGAAGGACCAGGCGATCGTCTGCAACATCGGCCACTTCGACAACGAAATCGAAGTTGCCGCGCTGCGCAAGTACGAGTGGGAAAACATCAAGCCGCAGGTCGACCACATAATCTTCCCGGATGGCAAACGCATCATCCTGCTGGCCGAAGGCCGCCTCGTGAACCTGGGCTGCGGCACGGGTCACCCGTCGTACGTGATGAGCTCGTCGTTCGCGAACCAGACCATCGCCCAGATCGAACTGTTCACCAATACCGCCGCCTACCCGGTCGGCGTGTACACGCTGCCGAAGAAGCTGGACGAAAAAGTCGCCCGCCTGCAGCTGAAAAAGCTCAACGCCCAGCTGACCGAGCTGACCGAAGAGCAGGCCGCCTACATCTCGGTGAGCAAGGAAGGCCCGTACAAGCCGGAACATTACCGTTATTGATCTGGTAAGCTCTTCCGTGAACTGATGCACCTCCGCCGGATTCCATCGTCGGCGGAGGTGTGCTGGACAACCTCTCACGAAAGACACAACATGCGCCTGCTCCTGACCTGGCTGATCAATGCGGCAGCCCTGATGGCCCTGCCTTACCTGATGCATTCGGTAACGGTCGACAACGTCGGCGCCGCCCTCGTGGCGGCCCTCGTCCTGGGCCTCGTGAACACGATCATCCGTCCCTTGCTCGTCGTGCTGACCTTGCCCGTGACGGTCGTGTCGCTCGGTTTGTTCATCCTGGTGATCAACGCACTGCTGTTCTGGCTGGTCGCGCACCTCGTCGGGGGCTTTCACGTGGCGGGGTTCTGGTCCGCGTTCCTGGCGGCGATCCTGTACAGTGTCATTTCGTGGGCGCTTTCTACCTTATTACTCAACAAAGATGGAAACCCCTAACATCAGTATCGAGTTTTTCCCGCCCAAGACGCCCGAGGGTGCGGACAAGCTGCGCGTGGCCCGGCAGAAGCTGGCCGAGCTGAATCCAAAATATTTCTCCGTGACGTTCGGCGCCGGCGGCAGCACGCAGCACGGCACGCTGTCCACCGTCCTCGAGATCCTGGCCGAAGGCCACGATGCCGCACCGCACCTGTCGTGCGTGGGCGGCACGCGCGAATCGATCCGCGCGATCCTGCAGGAATTCAAGGAGAAGGGCATCCGCCGTCTCGTGGCGCTGCGCGGCGACTTGCCGAGCGGCTACGGTGGCGCGGGCGAACTGCGCTATGCCAGCGACCTCGTCGAGTTCATCCGCCAGGAAACGGGCGACTGGTTCCACATCGAGGTGGCTGCGTATCCGGAAATGCACCCGCAGGCCAAGTCGCCGCAGGACGACCTGCAAGCGTTCGTCCGCAAGGTGCAGGCCGGCGCGAATGCCGCGATCACGCAGTATTTCTACAATCCGGACGCGTACTTCCAGTTCGTCGACAATGCGCGCAAGCTGGGTGTGGACGTGCCCATCGTGGCCGGCATCATGCCGATCACGAATTACACGCAGCTGATGCGTTTCTCCGACATGTGCGGCGCCGAGATTCCACGCTGGATCCGTTTGAAGCTGGCCAGCTTCGGCGACGATTCCGCGTCGATCAAGGCGTTCGGCCTGGACGTCGTCAGCGGCCTGTGCGAGAAACTGCTCGCCGGCGGCGCGCCCGGCCTGCACTTCTACAGCATGAACCAGGCGGCGGCCACGACCGCGATCTGGCAGCGCATCACGGCTGCCTGATCCGGTGTCACCCTCACGAATGTTCGTGCGACCGGAAGGCCGCGCGGGCATTTTTTTTAGGCATCAGGTGACGTTGGTGGTTTCCGTCACGATCACGTCCAGCGGCACGTCGTGCGGCGCATGCGAGAACTGGGCTTCCTGATTACTGTAGGCAATCCCCAACGTGTGCGGGCGCGGCGGCTGTTCCAGGGTGCGGTCGTAGTAGCCGCCGCCATAGCCGAGGCGATACCCGTCGGCATTGAAGCCGAGGCAGGGGATCAGCAGGGCCGGCGGGCGCTCGATGAAGCGCAGCTGGGCCGGGACCTGCACGCCGGCTTCGTCCGGCAACATGGCTTCGCCGGGCGTCCACTCCGTGAACGTCAGCGGCGCGTCGCGTTCCATCACGACGGGCAGCGCCAGGCGCACACCCGCCTGGTGCAGCTCCGCGTATGCGGCGCGCAGGTCGGGCTCGCCGGCCAGCGGCCAGTACACACCGATGACACTTACTTGGCGCAATCTCCACCACGCAACGACCTGTGCGCCGATGTGTGCATCCCACTGGACCTTGATTGCGGGATCAAGCCCCCCACGTGCAGTCCTGAGCGCCTTGCGCAATGCCGATTTTGCCGCCTGTTTCTCGTCCGCCACGCTCGGGCTCGAGGGGCATGGTATTCTTGAATCGCCGGTCATGGATGAAATGAAGCCTACATTGAATATTGCATTATCGATGTCGCAGACACTGTTAGCCGGCGCCGTCGCGGCCGCTTCCAGCCTGCTCTTCCTCGCGTCGTCCGCTGTCGCGGCCCAGGCCGTGTCGCCAGGGACGGCACCCCCCACACCCGCTGCGCCCACCGCGGTGCCTGCGCCGGTCGTCGCGCCCGGACCGCAGGCAGATGCCAGCCGCGAGCAGGACGAGATCTTCGCGCAACTGCGCGACGCCGCCCGCAAGAACGATGCCGATAAAGCCGCGGCGCTGGCGGCCCGGCTGCCGGACTACGCGATTCCGTCGTACGTCGACTATTATCGGCTCAAACCGCGGCTGCGCGACGCTTCCAACGAGGAAATACTGGATTTCCTGAAACGTTACGAAGGCAGCGCCATCGCCGACCGCCTGCGCAACGACTGGCTGCTGGAACTCGGCCGCAAGCGCGATTGGGTCAACTTCGATCGCGAGCTGCCCCTGTTCGTCAAGAAAGACGATTACCAGGTCAAGTGCTATGCCTTGCTGTCGCGCGCATCGAAGGGACAAAACGTGGCGGCCGAGGCACGCGTGCTGCTCGACAATCCGCCGATGTATGGCGAAGCGTGCGCCGCGCTGGTCAACCAGCTCGTCCAGTCCGGCCAGTTCACGAACAATGATTTGCTGGCGCAATTGCGCCTGGCCGGCGAGATGCATGCGACGGGGCCGTCGCGCCGCACGGCGCTGCTGCTGGGTGCGTCCGACACGCGTGCCGCGCAGGCCGTCGACCTGCCGGCCGTGGCAATGGCGCGCGGCATCGGCAGCACGCGCGCCGACCACGAGATCTACCTCGTCGCCATCGGCCGCATGGCGCGCACGAGCCTGAAACTGGCGACGGTGGCGCTCAACAGGAACGCATCGAAACTGTCAGCCGAGGAAAAGGCGATCGGCTGGGCGAACATCGCGCTGGCCGCGTCGCTGACGCTGGCGCCCGAAGCGTACGACGACTGGAAGAAGGCGGAAGGGGCGCCGCTGACGTGGAACCAGCTGGAGTGGAAGACGCGCATCGCACTGCGCCGCGGCGACTGGAAGACGGTGCGTGCGACGATCGAGGCGATGCCGCCGCAGCAGCACGACGAGCCCGCCTGGACGTACTGGCTGGGCCGCGCGCTGCAGGCCGAAGGCCGGCGCGAGGATGCGCAGGCCTTGTACCGCGGCATCGCCGACCAGAACAGTTTCTATGGCCAGCTGGCGATGGAAGAGCTGGGCATGCAGATCAGCATCCCGCCCAGCGCCGCGCCGCCCACGCCGGCCGAGCTGGCGCAGGTGGCCGCGAACCCCGGCTTCAGGCGCGCCTTGAAATTCTTTTCGATGCGCATGCGTTTCGAAGGCACGCGCGAATGGAATTGGGCGCTCACCGGATTCACGGAACGGCAATTGCTCGCCGCCGCCGAGTTTGCGCGCCAGAACGATATCCTCGACCGCATGCTGTCCACGTCCGAACGCACGCGCACCGAGTTCGACTACACGCAGCGCTTCCCGGCGCCGCACAACGACATCCTGCACCCGACGGCGCAGGGCCTCGGCCTGGACCAGGCCTGGGTCTATGGCCTGATCCGCCAGGAATCGCGTTTCGTCTCCGATGCGCAGTCGGGCGTGGGCGCGTCCGGCCTGATGCAGGTGATGCCGTCGACCGGCAAGTGGGTGGCGGAAAAGATCGGGCTGACGGACTACGGCCACGGCATGCTCAGCGATATCCGGACGAATATCGTGCTCGGCACCAATTACCTGAACATGGTGCTGAACAGTGCGGAAGGCTCGCAGGTGCTGGCGACGGCCGCGTACAACGCCGGACCGGGGCGCGCGCGTACGTGGCGCGGGCTGTTGACGGCGCCGATGGAAGGGGCCGTGTTCGTCGAGTCGATCCCGTTCGAGGAAACGCGAACCTACGTGCGCAACGTGATGTCGAACGCGACGAACTATGCCGCGCTGTTCGACAAGCGTCCGCAATCGCTCAAGGCGCGCCTGGGTACGATCACGCCGCGCGGCGGGGGCATCGGCCTCCCGTAAGGAGAGCGAACAACGAGCAGGAGGACAGCATGCACGCGCAATCGGTCGTATTGTTCGGCGGGACCGGATTCATCGGCAGCCACCTGGCGGCCAGGCTGTCCGAGCACGCCATCGACATCGTCGTGCC
Organism: Massilia sp. CT11-108; assembly: GCF_047302915.1. NCBI lineage: Bacteria > Pseudomonadati > Pseudomonadota > Betaproteobacteria > Burkholderiales > Oxalobacteraceae > Massilia > Massilia sp. CT11-108. The sequence goes on from NZ_JBKYMO010000001.1 coordinate 10,637, forward strand.
CACGCGGCACGAAAGCCACGCGATGCACCTGATGCCGCTGGGCGTCGACATCGTGCAGGCGGATCCTTACGACGACACGGCGCTCCGCAAGCTCGTGGCCGGGCGCGATGCCGTGATCAACCTGGTCGGCATCTTGCACTCGCGCCGCGGCAATCCGTACGGGCCGGACTTCCGCCGGGCCCACGTCGATTTGCCGCACCGCATCGCCGCCGCCTGCGCGCTCGAGGCCGTGCCGCGTTATCTGCACATGAGCGCGCTGGGCGCTGCCCGCAACGGCCCCTCGATGTACCAGCGCTCGAAGGCCGACGGCGAGGCGGCCGCGGCGAGCCAGCCCAGCGTCGCGGCGACGATCTTCCGGCCGTCCGTCGTGTTCGGCCCGGAAGATAAATTTCTCAACATGTTCGCGCGCCTGCAGCGCCACCTGCCCGTCGTCCCGCTCGCCTGCGCGCATGCGCGCTTCCAGCCCGTGTACGTGGGCGACGTGGCCGAGGCGTTCGTGCGTGCGCTGCTCGATCCGCACACGGCCGGCCTCACCTATGAACTGGGTGGGCCGCAAGTCTACGAGCTGGCGGAACTGGTGCGGCTGGCGGGGCGCTATGCGGGGCACGAGCGCAAAGTGATCGCCTTGCCGGATGCGCTCGCGCGGCTGCAGGCGATGTTGTTCGAGCTGCTGCCGGGCGAGCCCGTCATCACGCGCGACAATCTCGATTCGATGAAGGTCGACAATGTGCTCCAGCCGTCCAGGGACAATAAAGTCTTGACAACAGCGGCGCTGGGAATCAAGCTCACGGCGCTCGAGGCCGTCGCGCCGCAGTACCTGGCGCCGCCCGGCGGACTCGACGCTCTGCGCGCCCGTGCCGGGCGCTGACCTCAACGATCACGCCACACCATGCAGACTCTCGAACTCGACCCGACATTGACGCAGACCCTCGACAACGCACGCCAGGCCGGCCTGACCCTGGTCATCGGCAACAAGAATTACTCTTCGTGGTCGATGCGCCCCTGGGTGGCGCTCGTCGCCGCCGGCATCCCGTTCACGGAAGTGCGCGTCCTGCTCGACCAGCCGGACACGGCCACCAACATCGCGCAGTATTCGGCTTCCGGCCGCGTGCCCGTGCTGCTGGCCGGCGAGATGACCATCTGGGACAGTCTCGCCATCTGCGAATACGTAGCAGAGCAATTTCCTGAGAAGCATATGTGGCCGCAGGACGTGGCCGCCCGCGCGCTGGCCCGCTCCGTCGTGGCCGAGATGCATTCCGGCTTCGGCGACCTGCGCACCGCGATGACGATGAACATCAAGGCGCGCCTGCCGGGCCGCGGCCGCACGCCGGGCGCCCAGGCCGACATCGGCCGCATCTGCGAGATCTGGGAAGAGTGCCTGTCCCGCTTCGGCCACCACAACTTCCTGTTCGGCGATTTCTCCATCGCCGACGCGTTCTTCGCGCCCGTCGTCACGCGCTTCCAGACCTATGGCGTGGCGCTGGCGCCCGCGCTGCAGGCCTATTGCACGCGCGTGCTCGCGCACCCGGCCGTCGCGCGCTGGGTCGAGGAAGCGATGGCCGAAACGGAAATCGCCGGCCTGCACGAAGACGAGTTGCCGGACTGATGACGATGCAGGCGTACGTCGTCGGCGGCGCCGTCCGCGATGAGCTGCTGGGGCTGCCCGTGCAGGACCACGACTGGGTCGTCGTCGGGGCCACGCCCGAGGACATGATCGCCAAGGGGTTCCGGCCCGTCGGCAAGGATTTCCCCGTGTTCCTGCACCCGCAGACGCACGAGGAATACGCGCTCGCGCGCACCGAGCGCAAGACGGCGCCGGGCTACCACGGCTTCGTGTTCCACACCGCCCCCGACGTCAAGCTCGAAGACGACCTGATCCGGCGCGACCTGACGATCAATGCGATGGCGCGCGCCGAGGACGGCACCATCGTCGACCCCTACGGCGGCTTGCAGGATCTGCAGGACCGCGTGTTCCGCCACGTGTCGCCCGCGTTCGCCGAAGACCCCGTGCGCATCCTGCGCCTGGCCCGCTTCGCCGCGCGCTTCCCGGCATTCACGGTGGCCGACACGACGCTCGCGCTGATGCGCCAGATGGTCGAGGCGGGCGAGGTGGATGCGCTCGTGCCGGAGCGCGTGTGGCAGGAACTGTCGCGCGGGCTGATGGAGCAAAAGCCGTCGCGCATGCTGGCCGTGCTGCGCGACTGCGGCGCGCTGGCGCGCATCCTGCCCGAGCTCGATGCGCTGTGGGGCGTGCCGCAGCCGCCGCTGCACCATCCCGAAGTCGACACGGGTGTGCACATGATGCTCGTGATCGATTACGCAGCCGAACAGGGCTACGACCTGCCCGTGCGCTTCGCCGCGCTCATGCACGACCTGGGTAAAGGGTCAACGTCGCCCGAACACTGGCCCAAGCACCATGGCCACGAAGGCATGGGGCCGCGCCTGATCACGGAACTGAGCAAGCGCCTGCGCGTGCCGACGGACTGCCGCGACCTGGCCGTGATGACGGCGCGCGAGCACGGCAACGTGAGCCGCGCGCTCGACCTGCGGCCGAACACGATCGTGACCCTGTTCGAACGCTGCGACGCGTTCCGCAAGCCGGACCGCTTCGCGCAGATGCTGCTGGCGTCCGAATGCGATGCGCGCGGGCGCGGCGACGAACGACATGAGATGCGCAGCCGCGCCTATCCGCAGGCGCCCTGGCTGCTGCGCGCGCTGGACGCGGCGCGCGGCGTGAACGCGGGCGAGGTGGCGGCGCGCTACGCCGAGAACCGCGAAAAAATCCCCGAAGCCGTGCACGCCGCGCGGGTGAGCGCCGTGAAGGCGGCGCTGGGCGACGTGCGCGACTGAACCTAGGCCGCCGCGGTGTCGGCCCCGAACCTGCACCACGTGTCGCGGCCCGCTTCCTTGGCGCAGTACAGCGCCGTATCGGCGTTCTTGTACAGGGCGTCCGTGTCCACACCGTCCCGCCAGGCCACGGCGGCGCCGACGCTGGCGCTGACGCGCATGTCGTGGGCGCCGAACGCGATCGGAGCGCGCATCGAATCGACGATGCGCTGGGCCACGTCGCCCACGATGGCGTCGCTGGCCGGCGTCAGCAGGACGGCGAATTCGTCGCCGCCCAGCCGCGCCACGCAGTCGGTCTGGCGCACGGCCGCACGCAGGCGCTCCGCCGCCGCGACCAGCAGCGCGTCGCCCGCATCGTGGCCGAGCGTATCGTTGATGTGCTTGAAGCGGTCCAGGTCGATCAGGAGCAGCGCGAACGGGTCGCCGCCGCGCCGGCCGAGGGCGGCCAGGCGCTGCAGTTCGTCGTTGAAGCGGCGCCGGTTGGGCAGGTCCGTCAACGCGTCGTTGTAGGCCATGGTTTCCAGTTTCAGCTGGGTGGCGCGCAGCTCGGCGGTGCGGCTGGCGACCACGGCCTCCAGCTCGCGCTGGCGCCGGCGCAGCAGCGACGTGCGGGCCTGCATCAGGGCGGCAAGGATGCCCAGCACGGCGATCGCACCCATTGCCCGCACCCAGGCCAGCTGGTGCCAGGCGGGGAGGACGCGGACCGGCAGCTCCAGGTTGACGGTATCGTCGCTGTTACCGGAGGCACGCACGCGCAGGCGGTAGTTCCCTGGCGGCAGGTTGTTGTAGCTGGCACGGCGCACGGTCGTGTCGGCTTCGATCCATCCGGTGTCGAAGCCTTCGAGCTGGTAGGCGTAGTGGCGGTGCTCGGCCGGCATGTAATCCAGGGTCGCGAACTCGACCGCGAAACCGCGTTCGCGATCGGCGGGCGTGACGGTCAGCGCGGCGGGCTCGCGGCCCGATGCAACCGGCGCAAGCGCACGGATCGCACGCCCGCCGAGCATCAGTTGCGTGATGGCGAGCGGGGGCAGGGGACGGCGGGTGTCCAGCCGGTCGGGGAATACGACGGAGAGGCCGGTGAAACCGCCGAACAGCACCTCGCCGTCCGCCCCCAGCGCGCCCGAGCTGGTCCAGTAACTCGGCACGTGGGCGCCGTCGGCCTCACCCAGCCGGCGGACCTGCAGGGTGTCGGGGTGCACGCCGGCCAGGCCGAGGTCGGTGCTCAGCCAGATCTGCCCGCTGCGGTCCTGTACCAGCATGTTGACGCTGTTGTCGGGCAGGCCGTCGGCCGTCGTCAGGCGCCGGAACCAGCGGCGCCCGCCGGCATCGGTGCGATCGAGGATGGCGACGCCGTTGCCGAACGAGGACACCCACAGGCGGCCCGTGCGGTCGACGAGCAGGGACGAGACGAAGCCGTTCGGCACGCGCGTGCGGTCGGCGTTGTCGGTCGGCAGGCGCTCCACCGTCGTGCCGTCCCGGTCCAGCCGCACGACGCCGCGCCGGGTGCCGATCCACACGCTGCCGTCCGCGAGCGGCAGCAGGGCGGTGACGCGGCGGTCGCCCAGCGCCTCGTCTTCGTGGCGCAACACGGTCGCCGGCCCGGCGGAGGACGGCCGCACCGCCCATGCCCCGTCGAGCCCGCCCAGCCACAGGAGACCGTCGCGCCATGCCAGGGCCCAGACGGACGCGTCGGGACGGCGGCCCGCAATCTCGACGTGCCGTACGGTACGCCCGGTGCCGTCGCTGCGATACAGGCCTTGCTGGGTGCCGATGTAGACGCTGCCGTCCGGCGCATTCGCCATGGCGAGCACCCGGCCCTTGGGCAGGGCATCGGCGTCCGCCCTGATCTCGGCCAGCGCGCCGGTGTGCGGCTCGACGATGCTCACGCCACCGCCGGGAACGCTCAGCCATACCTTGCCGTCCGGGCGGGGCAGCAGATGATAAATGTTGAGGCCGGTAATGCTGCCGATCGTCCGCACCGTCACGATGCCGCGCGGGAGGGGATCGTGCTGGCTCAGGGTGCCGCCGGTGGCAACGAAGATCTGGCCGCCGCGCTCGCGCAGCATGGCGAGGATCTCGTCGCTGCGCAGGCTGTCCGGCACATCGCCGCGGTAGCGCAGGCGCCGCGTCGTGCCCTGGCGTACGTCGACCTCGACGATGCCGCCGCTCTCCGTGCCGAGCCAGACGACGTCGTCATCCTTTTGCACGATCGTGAACACGCGCTCGCCCTGCAAGGCGGGCTGCGGACCCGTTTCCACGATGGGACGGGGCGCCGCGCCCCGCGTGGCGATGACGAAGGCGCCATGGGTGCGGGTGCCGATCCATACGCGCCCCGCGCTGTCCTGGTACAAGGCGTTGATCGACGGTTCGTTCGGCGCCGGCAGCCCCAGGTGCACGACCTCCAGCCGGTCGTGGTCGCCGGACCGGTAGAACAGGCCCTCGCGGGTGCCGATCCAGAGACCGCCCTGGCGGTCGCGCAACAGCACGTCCACCCCATCCGGTGCGAGCACGGATGCGGCCAGCTGCGGGGCGCCGCTGGCGGCGGCATGCACCTTGCCGGCGGCGTCGACGCGTCCCAGTCCCGCGCCGGTGCCGACCCAGATGCCGCCGGCGCCGTCGTCGACGATGCTGGAGACGCGTGCATGGCCCAGGCCGCCCGGGCCGGCCGGGATGACGGTGAAGCGATCGCGCGCCGCGTCGTAGCGCGCCAGGCCGCCCGCGCTCGTACCGATCCACAGGCGGCCGCCCGCGTCCACGTGCACGCTCTGGATATAGCCGTCCGGCAGGCTACCTTCCCGCGCCGGATCGGCCACATAGCGCCGCACCCGGAAACCGTCCCAGCGAACCAGGCCGGTCTGCGTACCCAGCCACAGGAAACCGTCGCGATCCTGGGCGAGAGACGTGCCGAAACGCAGCGCTTCTTCGGTGTGATGCCGGAACGAGACATGAGAAAATGGTTGCCAGGCTGCGGATGCATCTGCGTTGGCTGCGGTGGACGGAAACGCGAGCAGCGCGCTCATCCAGAAGATCAGGCAGGGCAGGGCCTGGCGAAAAAATGGCATGCGACACTCTCGATTTCTCTTTAGAATCAAGTATATGCCGCTTTACCCTTGGTATCCCGTTCGCAGCGATAAGTGATCAAATTCTGTTGTATCGACGCAAGAATAGAGCGCCCATGCAGGACCATCCACTCCGCCGCTGGCTGAACCACCTGATCAAGAAGAAGGGTCAGGCCGTGCTGGTCAAGGCATTGGCCAGGCGCGACCGGCGGCGGATCCTGCGCCACTTCCTGGCCCTCGACCGCGACGACCGCCTGCTGCGCTTCGGCAGCGTGTTGCCGGACGAGCTGATCGAAGCGTATGTCGCGAAACTCGATTTTTCGAAGGACATCGTGTTCGGCGTCTACAACGGGCGGTTCCAGCTCGTGGGCGTCGGCCACCTCGCGTTCACGTCGCGCGAGGCGCATCCGGACAGCATCCATTACACGGACAAGGAAAAGGTGGCCGAGTTCGGTGTCTCCGTCTCGGCATCCGCGCGGGGGCAGGGCGTCGGCACGCGGCTGTTCGAACGGGCCGCCATCCACTGCCGCAATTCCGACGTCGACACGTTGTACATGCAGTGCCTGTCGTCGAACCGCACGATGATGCACATTGCGAAGAAGGCCGGCATGGAGATCCGCCGCGAATACGGAGAAGCGGACGCCCACCTGCACCTGCCGCCGCCCAGCCCGGGCAGCGTGCTTGCGGAGGCGCTGGAAGAGCAGTTCGCCAAGATCGATTACACGGTCAAGGCCAATGCGCGCGCTGCCGTCAAATGGTTCCGGCCGAAGCGCTGAACGTTCCTAAGCCGAATCGCGCGGCACCAATCCGCCCGTAAACCGCTTGCGGTACGGCGCCACGTCGGCGCCGTCCAGCTGCGCCTGCAGGCATTCCATCGCCGCGACGCCGATGGCCGCGACGTCCTGCCGGAACGTCGTCAGCGGCGGGTAGAGGTAGGCGGAGATCGGCAGGTCGTCGTGGCCCACGATCGCGAGGTCCTTGCCCGGTTCGAGGCCGAAGCGGCGGCACGCGGACATCGCGCCGATGGCGAGCCTGTCGGTGCCGCAGGCGAGCGCCGTGACGCCGGCGCGCTTCCACGCGCCGCTCGCGAGCCAGTCGAGCACGTGGCGGAACGCGTACGCTTCGAAATCCCACGACGGCTGCGTGCTGGCCGGCACGAGGTACGGCTGCATGCCGGCTTCCGCCATCGCGTCCTGGTAGCCGGCCAGCCGTTCTTCCGGCGACGGATGCGCGACCGGCGGCGCGCCCAGGTAGGCCGGACGGTGGCCGCGGCCCAGCAGGTAGCGGGTCAGCATCGCCATGCTCTGGCGGTTGTCGTTCATGACGTAGTTGCAGTCTTCGTGGACATAGCTGTCCATGTAGACGATGCGCATTTCCTGCTCCAGCCGCAGCAGCAGGTCGAGGTTCGCCGTCGACGCGACCGCGGTCAGGATCACGCCCGCCACCTTCATCGACCGCATCGTCATCAGCGCCGCCGCTTCCTCGGCCGGGTCGTTGTACGAGCACTGGATGATCACGTCCATGCCCAGCGCCTTGGCCTTCGCCTCGATCGCGCGCAGCGCCTCGGCGAAGAACGGTTCGTTCACCACCGGCAGGATGACGCCGACCATGCGCGAGCGCCCGCGCACGAGGCTCACGGCGTGCGGGTCGGGCACGTATTCGAGGTCGCGGCAGGCCTGCTCGATGCGGGCCCGCGTATCGGCCTTCAATCCCTCGCGGTCGTTGAAATACTTCGACACCGTGGCGCGCGACACGCCGGCCCGCGCGGCGACGTCGTGCATGGTCACCGGGCCACGAGAGGCTGGGCCACGGGGATTTTGCGCTGTTTTCATCAGTTTGTTGACTCGTGTAAAGTAAGCGCCCGCCGACAGGCGCGTCACCATCATAGCAAAAATACTTGCGTGCAATAAGAGCGCGGATTCCCCTAGCACACGCGCCATTCGCCCGCCGTGGATCACGTGTTGTTGTGGTCACTCAACCATTAAAAATTTTGTAAAAAAATCTGTTGACGACAAAAAGTCGACACGTGTAAAGTTCTTTCGTCAGGCAGTATCCCATACCTAAAACAGCTCGGAGACACCGTCATGAAAAGATCCGCCGTGTTCGCGTGCATCGCGGCATTCGCCTTCTCCCTGGCCGGCGTGGCGCACGCCGCGCGCCCGCTGAAGTCCGTCGGCGTCGCCGTCAGCGACCTGGCCAATCCATACTTTGTCGCCATCGGCAAGGGCGCGCTTGACGCCGCGAAAAAGGTCGGCGGCGACAAGGTCAAGGTCACCACCGTCTCCAGCAAGTACGACCTCAACACCCAGGTCGGCCAGATCGAAAACTTCATCGCCAACAAGGTCGACATCCTCATCGTCAACGCGTCCGATCCGAAAGGCATCGCGCCCGTGCTGCAAAAGGCGCGCAATGCCGGCATCGTGGTGGTGGCCGTCGACGTCGGCGCGGACAATGCGGATGCGACGGTCATGTCCGACAACACGATGGCGGGTACCGAGTCCTGCAAGCGCATCGCCCTTCGCCTGCACGGCAAGGGCAATGTCGTCATCGTCAACGGGCCACCCGTCACCGCCGTGATCGCGCGCGTGGCCGGCTGCAAGCAGGCCTTTGCCGGCACCGGCATCCGCATCGTGTCCGACAACCAGGATGCGAAGGGCAGCCTCGATGGCGGCATGGAAGTGATGACGAACCTCCTGATCGCGCACCGCCGCATCGATGCCGTCTTCGCCATCAACGACCCGTCCGCGATCGGTGCCGAACTCGCGGTCAAGCAGGCGGGCCGCCCGGACGTGCAGATGGTCGCGTCGGTCGACGGCGCGCCGGATGCGGAAGCGGCGCTCAGGTCGAAGAACAGCATCTTCGCCGTCACCACCGCGCAAGACCCCTACAAGATGGCCACGCTGGCCGTCGACATCGGCTACGGGATCATGAACGGCAAGCGTCCCGCGAACCCGGTCGTGCTGATTCCCACCCCCGCAATCACCAAGCAGAACGTACTGGCCTACAAGGGCTGGGCCAGTCATTAAAAGACACCTCTCATTGGAGGAGACATGGCAACAATTAATCCACCGCCCGTGCTGGAGGTCGCCGGCATCCGCAAGCGGTTCGGCGCCGTCACGGTGCTCGACGGCGTCCAGCTGACCATCCGCCCCGGCGAGATCCACGCGCTGATGGGAGAAAACGGTGCCGGCAAGAGCACGCTCATGAAAATCCTCGCCGGCGTGTACCAGCCGGACGCCGGCGAGATCCGCGTGGCCGGCAAGCCAGTCCGCATCGGGTGTCCCGCCGATGCGCGTGCGTGCGGCATCAACCTGATCTACCAGGAGCTGTCGGTCGCGGCCAATCTCACGGTCGCGCAGAACATCTTCATGGGCGCGGAACCGCGCGGACGCTTCGGCGTCGTCGACACGGCGCAGATGAACCGGTGCGCGGCCGAGGTATTGAAAAGTCTCGGCGCCACGTTCGCGCCGAACCGTCTCGCGAGCGGCCTGTCGATCGCCGACCAGCAGCAGGTCGAAATCGCCCGCGCCCTCGTGCACGACAGCCGCGTGCTGATCATGGACGAGCCGACGGCCGCGCTGTCCGAGCGCGAGACGGAGCGCCTGTTCGACGTGATGCGCGCCCTGCGCGAACGGGGCATCGCGATCATCTACATCAGCCATCGCATGGCGGAAGTGCGCATGCTGGCCGACCGCGTGACCGTGCTACGCGACGGCACGTGGATCGGCGAACTGACGCGCGACGAAGCGACGCCGGACACGGTCGTGCGCATGATGGTCGGCCGTGAACTCAACGGCTTCTACGAGCGCGCGCAGCGGCGCGCGCCGGGCCCCGTGCGCCTGAAGCTCACCGACGTGCACGGTGCGAAGGTGCATCCCGTGTCGCTGGAGGTGCGCGCCGGCGAGATCGTCGGCCTCGCGGGCCTCGTCGGCGCCGGCCGCACGGAACTGGCGCGGCTCGTGTTCGGCGCGGACCCTCTGTCCGGCGGCACGCTCGAAGTCGATGGCCGCGCAGTGGCGATCCGCACGCCGGGCGATGCGATCCGCCTCGGCATCGCCTACGTGCCGGAAGACCGCAAGGGGCAGGGCCTGTTCCTGCAACAGTCGCTGCTGGCGAACGTGACGATGAACGTGCTCGGCAAGCATGCCCGCTGCGGGGTACTCCGGCGCGGGGAACTGCTGGACGTCACGCGCGGCGCGATTGCCAGACTGTCGGCGCGCGGCGCGGGGCCGGACGGCATCATCGGCGGCCTCTCGGGCGGCAACCAGCAAAAGCTGCTGCTCGCGCGCTGGCTGGAGATCAAGCCGCGCGTGCTGATCCTCGACGAGCCGACGCGCGGCGTCGACATCGGCGCCAAGCACGAGATCTACCGGATCATCCACGAGCTGGCGGATGCGGGCGTGGCCGTGCTGTGCATCTCGAGCGAGCTGGCGGAAATCATCGGCGTGTGCGACCGCGTGCTCGTCATGCGCGAAGGCTGGCTGTCCGGCGAGCTGCTTGGCGAACGCATCACCCAGGAAAACATCATGGCACTGGCCACCCAGGCCCAGGCCGCATAGGAGACGACATCATGCAGACCCTCAAATCATCCCTTCCCACGGCGCCGCGTGCAAGCGCGCACGGCGGCATTGGCCAGGCCTTTTCCCGCATGTTCGCGACGATGGGCATGCTGCCCGTGCTCGTCGCGCTGTACATCGTGTTCTACTTCCTGACCGGCTACTTCGCCGAAGACGGCGTGTCGAATTTCGCGACGACGGCCAACACGATGAACGTGCTGCGCCAGAGTTCCATCAACGTCGTGCTGGCGACGGGCATGACGTTCGTGATCCTCACGGGCGGCATCGACCTGTCCGTCGGCTCCGTGCTGGCGGTGTCCGCGGTGCTGGGCATGATCGCGTCGCTGCCGGGCCACGCGCCCGCGCTGTCGCTGCCGATCTTCCTGCTCGCGGGCCTCGGCATGGGCCTGCTGAACGGCACGCTCGTCGCCGTCTTCAAGATCAACCCGTTCGTCGTCACGCTTGGCACGATGACGGCGCTGCGCGGCACGGCGTACCTGCTCGCGGACGGCACCACGATCCTGAACCGCGAGATCCCGACCTTCGAATGGATCGGCAACGATTCGTTCGCCGGCCTGCCGTGGCTCGTGTGGGTCGCCGCCGCGCTCGTGCTGGTGGCCTGGTTCATCCTGCGCCGCACGGTGCTGGGCATGCATGTGTACGCGGTCGGCGGCAATCCGCAGGCGGCGCGGCTCACGGGCATCAAGGTCGGCCTGGTCCTCGTCTTCGTCTATGCGTTCTCCGGCCTGTGCGCCGGCACCGCGGGCGCGATGTCGGCCAGCCGCCTGTATGGCGCGAACGGCAACTGGGGCTCGGGCTACGAGCTCGATGCGATCGCCGCGGTGGTCCTCGGCGGCACGAGCCTGATGGGCGGCGTGGGCACGATCTGGGGCACCGTCATCGGCGCGCTGATCATCGGCCTGCTCAACAACGGTCTCACGATCCTCGGCCTGTCCTCGTTCTGGCAGTACGTGGCGAAGGGCACGGTCATCGTGCTCGCCGTGATGCTCGATAAATGGCGTTATCAACAACAGGCGAACTGACATGCAAGCACAACGACTCCCCCGCTACGTGGTCTTCGGCGAAGCGCTGACCGACATGATCCGCCAGGACGACGGCACGTGGCGCTCGCTGCCCGGCGGTTCGTGCTGGAACGTTGCGCGCGTCGGCGCAAGGCTCGGGCTGCACACGGGGTATGCCGGCGCCGTCAGCATGGATGCCTTCGGCGACGAGATCGCGGACGCCGGCGCGCAGGCTGGCCTGGACGAACGCTTCCTGCAGCGCGTGGACGCGCCGCCGTTCATCGCGATGGTGACGTCGCGCCATCCGCCCCGTTACGTCTTCCTGGGCGAGAACAGCGCGGACCTGCACTTCCGGCCCGAGCTGCTGCCGGACGGCTGGCTGGAAGCGGCCGACTTCATCCACGTGGGCAGCCTCGCGCTCGCGCGCGGTCCGCTGGCGCGGCGTCTCGTGGAGCAGGCGCTGATGGCGCGCCAGGCCGGCAAGCGCATCGCCTTCGATCCGAACTTCCGCAACGCGATGCGCGACGCGGCGTACCGGCCCACGTTCGAACTCATCGCGGGTCTCGCCAGCCACATCAAGGTGTCGGACGAAGACCTGGAAGGTTTGTTCCCGGGCTTCGAACAGCGCGACGCGCTGGCCGCGCTGCGCGCGCTGGCGCCCGATGCCGAGATCCTGTACACGCGCGGTGCCGATGGCCTGTCGCTGATCCGCGGCGACGAGGTGCTCGATGCGCCCGCGCGCCGCGTGGACGTCGTCGACACCGTCGGCTGCGGCGACGCGTCGATGGCCGGCTGGATCACCGGCCTGCTGCTGCATCCGGAGATGCGCGCGAGCTGGCACGGCCGCCATGCATGCCGGGCCGTATGCGCCGACGGCGCAAGAAGTCAGCGCACTGCTCGACTAAGCCGTCATCCGATCCTGTTCCGTTGACCTGCCGCGGCATCTGCGCCGCGGCCGGACGGGATCCGCTTTGCCCATAAAAACAATCAGGAGATACCATGCGCATGCCAACCATCGCGCCGGCGCTGCTCGCGCTCGCGTTTTGCATCCCTGCGTCCGCCGTGGACGTCCAGAATTACCTGCGCGCCAACGCGGCCGCGAATTCCGAAGGCGGCGGCCAGACCTGCTTCGGCCTGGCCGGCGCGGGCGCCAAGTACCGCTTGGGGAATGAATGCGGCGTCTACGGTGAGATGCTGCTGGGCCAGCACCTCGTGCGGGGCGACGCCGGCGAGGACGTGAAGGCGTACGCCATGCTCAACCTGGGCAACGCGGCCGCGTCGAGCAATGCAAGGCGGCCGCAGGGCGGCTGGAAGATCGGCCTGCCGCAAGCGTACCTCGCCATCGAACACGTGAGCGGACTCGGTGACGCCGCGCTGTGGATCGGGCGCCGCTACTACAAGCGCGAAGGCGCGAACGTCAACGATTTCCTGTACTGGAATCCGTCCGGCATGGGCGTCGGCATCGAGGACGTGCCGCTGGGACCCATGAAGTTCAGCTACGCCTACCTGCACGACGACCAGCAGACGATGCCGATCATGCGCGTCGGCGACACGGCGAACCGCCACGATGTTCAGCTGCGCGGCGTGCCCGTGAATCCGGGCGGCACGCTGGAACTGGGCCTGGCGCTGATCCGCAGCGATGGCCAGCGTGATCATCACGGCGGTTCGATGATCACGGTGCAGCACCGCCAGCGCGTGCTGGACGGCGCCGGCGACAACCGTCTCGCGGTCCAGTGGGGCACGGGCGCCGGCACGGACAATGGCGCGACGGGCGACATCACGAGCGGCGACGACGTGCACCGGCTGCGCATCGTCGACAGCTGGTACGCGCAAGTCACGCGCCGCTTCGGCGGAGAACTCGTCGCCGTCTGGCAGCGCGATTCGGCTCACACTTCGGCACACGATCCGGCCAAGGCAAAAACGTGGGCCTCCGCCGGCGGCCGCATGTCGTATGCGCTGTCCGACAAGATAAAACTGCTGGCGGATATCGGCCATGACCGCGTGGCGCCGCAGAACGGCGACGTGCGCCGGCTGACCAAGGTCACGGGCGCCGTCGCGCTGATGTCGAAGCCCGGCTATTTCGACCGTCCGGAATTGCGCCTGTTCGTCACGCACGCGCGCTGGAACGAGGCCGCGCGCGCGGCCGCGCGGATGAACGATCCGCTGGCCGCGAACGGCATCCATGGCACGACGCTGTCCGGATTCACCGTCGGCGCCACCTACGAAAACTGCTGGAAGTGATCAGGCGTGCATCCCGGCCAGCAAGGTATCGATGGCGGCCAGCGACAGCGGCGTGGCGCCGGCCGCGACGACGGCGGCGGTGATCGGGGAGGTCCAGGTGCCGCAGGGCGCGGCCTGTTTGCGGGTGGTGTCGGTCATGGTCGGTTCTGGAGACGGGCAGCGGGAAGACAGCCATTATAAGTGTCTGCCGCGCGGGGGTATGTCCACGCGGATGCGGTACGGGGGGCCAGTGATGCGATAATAGAGGTTTGCCCACTCAACCCGCGAACGGATTGTCAGCCATGCCACAATTTGCCCCGCTCCAGAACGACACCTTCCTGCGTGCGCTGCTGCGCCAGCCGACGGACTACACGCCGGTGTGGCTGATGCGCCAGGCGGGGCGCTACCTGCCGGAATACCGCGCCACGCGCGCGAAGGCCGGTTCGTTCCTGGGCCTGGCCAAGAATCCGGACTTCGCGACCGAAGTCACGCTGCAGCCGATCGACCGCTATCCGCTGGACGCGTCGATCCTGTTCTCCGACATCCTGACCGTGCCGGACGCAATGGGCCTGGGCCTGTATTTCGAGGATGGCGAAGGCCCGAAATTCGAGCGCACCGTGCGCACGGAAAGCGATGTCGCCGCCCTGCGCGTGCCCGACATGGCCTCGTTGCAGTACGTGTTCGATGCCGTGACGTCGATCCGCACGGCGCTGAACGGCCGCGTGCCGCTGATCGGCTTTTCCGGCAGCCCGTGGACCCTGGCCTGCTATATGGTGGAAGGCGGCGGCTCGCGCGAATTCCACACGATCAAGAAGATGCTGTATTCGCGTCCGGACCTGATGCACCGCATCCTGGAGATCAACGCGGAAGCCGTCGCGCAATACCTGAACGCCCAGATCGACGCGGGCGCGCAGGCCGTCATGATCTTCGACTCGTGGGGCGGCGCGCTGGCCGACGGCGCTTATCAACAGTTCTCGCTCGCGTACATGGAGAAGGTCGTCGCGAAGCTGCAGCGTGAAAAGGATGGCGTGCGCATCCCGGCCATCGTGTTCACGAAGGGCGGCGGCCTGTGGCTGGACGCCATGGCCGATATCGGCGCCGACGCGCTGGGCCTGGACTGGACCGTCAACCTGGGCCGCGCCCGCGCGCAGGTGGGCGACCGCGTCGCCCTGCAGGGCAACCTCGATCCGGCCATCCTGTTCGCCGGCCCGGACCAGATCCGCACCGAAGTGGAAAAGGCGTTGGCCAGCTACGGCACGCCGTCCGCGGGTCATGGCCACGTGTTCAACCTGGGCCACGGCATCTCGCAATTCACCCCGCCGGAATCCGTGACGGCGATGGTCGACGCGGTCCACGACTTCAGCCGCCGCCAGCGCGCCGCCTGATCGTTCCACAGCAGCCGTGCTGCATTTTGTGCAGCACGGTGGCAGGCAATCACACTTATTCACAAAAAATCGGATTCGATCAGCGTGGACTGTAGAAATGTACAGTGCCCGCCAAAATATGGTAAGTGATTGATTTTATTGGATTTAATGCTGGGCCAAGGGCGGCCTGGCGAGGTGCTCCCAGAGGAGTGACCAGTTATCCACCGAAGCTGTCAGCCTATTGTTCACAAAGTTATGCACAGGTTCTGTGAATAATCCGGAAAAGTGCTTGGTTTACCGTGGTTTACGAGTTTTCTTCAAGTGTTGTATCAAGAATTTGCTGCACTGCGCTCAAGTTTTTCACCGGAAAGGCACAGTTATGCACAGAAGCGCGCAAGCGATGGGATATTTCACCCGTTCAAAGTGGAAAATCGTAAGTCATTGAATTTATAGCGAAAATTTCAGACTTTATGTAGAGAATTTCCTAACGTTTTGATCTAGCGTAAACCTTCTCCACGGTCAACTTTTCCATTTTCCACAAAGTTTTCCACAGTTTTCCACAGCTTCTCGACAAGGTACCGGATTGTCCCACTGCATCCTGCAAATCGCGCTCGACACGCCGCTCGACAGCCTGTTCGACTACCGCTGGGCATGCGAACCCGGCAGCGAGCCGGAAGTCGGGCAACTGGCGCTCGTGAACTTCGGGCGGCGCGAGGCGGTCGGGCTGATCGTCGCGGTCAAGCACGAGACGGACGTCCCGGCCGACAAGCTGAAGGATGCGCTCGCCGTACGCAGCCAGTTGTCCCCGCTGCCGGAGCGGTGGATCGCGCTGGCGCGCTTCGCCGCCGCGTACTACCACCGGCCGCTGGGCGAGGTGGCGATGCCGGGCTTGCCGAAGAATCTGCGGCTGTCGACGACGGTGGCGCTGGACCGGGCGCTGAAAAAACTGAACAAGGTCGAAGACGCCCACGATCCCACGCCGGCCGATATGCCCGTCCTGAACGCGGCCCAGCAGCTGGCGGCGGATGCGATCGGCGGCGCGCAAGGATTCAGTCCGCTGCTGCTGTACGGGGTCACGGGCAGCGGCAAGACCGAGGTCTATCTGCAGGCGTGCGCCCAGGTACTCGCGCGCGATGAAGACGCGCAGATCCTGATCCTGGTCCCCGAGATCAACCTGACGCCGCAGCTGGAAGCGAACATCCGCGCACGCTTCCCCGGCGTGATGCTGGCCACGCTGCACAGCAGTCTCTCGGAAGGCGAGCGCATGCTGCACTGGCTCGCCGCGCACACGGGCCGCGCGCGCATCGTGCTCGGGACGCGGCTGGCGATCCTCGCGTCGCTGCCGAATCTGAAGATGATCGTGATCGACGAGGAGCACGACCCGTCGTACAAGCAGCAGGAAGGCCTGCGCTATTCGGCGCGCGACCTGGCCGTGTGGCGCGCGCGCCAACTGGGCATCCCCATCGTGCTGGGCTCCGCGACGCCGTCGCTGGAAAGCTGGCACCACGCGCAGACGGGCCGCTACCGCAGGCTCGAACTGCGCGAGCGCGCCGTGCGCGACGCCGTGCTCCCGCGCGTGAAACTCATCGACATGGAGCGCGACAAGCCGAAGGAGGGCCTCACGTCGGCGCTGATGCAGGCGCTGCGCCTGCGCATGGAACGGGGAGAACAGTCGCTGCTGTTCCTGAACCGGCGCGGCTATGCGCCCGTGCTGTGCTGCGAGGCGTGCGGCTGGATCAGCAACTGCACGCGCTGCACCGCGTTCATGGTCCTGCATCGTCCGGAGCGGCGGCTCCGCTGCCACCACTGCTCGCTCGAACTGCGTATTCCGCACGCGTGCCCGACCTGCGGCAACATCGATTTGCAGCCGCTGGGCCGCGGCACGCAGCGCATCGAGGAAGGCCTGCAGGCGCTGTTCCCGGACGCGCGCATCCTGCGCATCGACGCCGATTCCACGCGCCGCAAGGGCAGCGCGCAGGAGGCGTTCGACACGGTGCACCGGGGCGACGTCGACATCCTGATCGGCACGCAGATGGTCGCGAAGGGCCACGATTTCAAAAGGCTGACGCTCGTCGGCGTGCTGAATCCCGACACGGCGCTGTTCTCGCAGGACTACCGCGCCAGCGAGCGGCTGTTCGCGCAGCTGATGCAGGTCGCGGGCCGCGCCGGTCGCGCCGGACTGGAATCCGAGGTGCTGATCCAGTCGCGCTACTGCCAGCATCCGCTGTACGGCGCCGTGATGCGGCACGACTATGACCGCTTTGCCGGCAGCCTGCTGGAAGAGCGTCACCAGGCGGCGCTGCCGCCCTACATGTACCAGGCGCTGCTGCGTGCCGAGGCGCCCGAGCTGGCGACGGCGATCGAATTCCTCGGGGCGGCGCGCGACGCGGTGCCGTCGGACACGGTCGTCATCAACGAGCCGATCCCGATGACGATGACCCGCGTGCACAACGTCGATCGCGCGCAGCTGCTCGTCGAATCGAATTCGCGGCCGGCGCTGCAGGCGTTTTTGACCGAGTGGGTCGACGTGCTGCGGGCGATGAAGTCGCGGGTGCGGTGGTCGCTCGAGGTGGATCCGCTCGACATCTGAAATTACTCACGTCCAAGCCGAGTTCTTGAAAACAGCGTATCGTCACGCTCGTGAACTTCCCGGAGGTCAGATGAAAAAACTGAAGGTCGATGTCGCCGTGATCGGCGCCGGTACCGCCGGCCTCGTCGCCTACCGCGCCGCGAAGGCGCAGGGGGCGCGGACGGTGCTGATCGAACGCGGCGTGTACGGCACCACGTGCGCGCGCGTGGGCTGCATGCCCAGCAAACTCCTGATCGCGGCCGCCGAGGCTGCCCACATGCTGCACCTGGCCCCCCAGTTCGGCGTCCATCCCGGGACGACCCGCATCGACGGCGTCGCCGTGATGGAGCGCGTGCGGCGCGAACGCGACCGCTTCGTCGGCTTCGTGGTCGAAGGCGTCGACGCGATGCCGGATGAAGACAAGGTGCGCGGCCATGCCCGCTTCGTCGATCCGCACACGCTGCAGGTCGACGACCACACGGAGATCGACGCCCGCCGCATCGTCATCGCCACCGGGTCCAGCCCCACGCGCCTGCCGACGCTGGAAAACGTGGGCCCCGGCGTGATCACGAGCGACGACGTGTTTTACTGGAACGACCTGCCGCGGTCCGTGGCCGTGATCGGCACGGGCGTCATCGGCCTGGAAATCGGCCAGGCCCTCGCGCGGCTGGGCGTGCGCACGCGCGTGTATGCGCGCGGCGGCAGCGTGGCACAGTTGTCCGATCCGGTCGTGCTCAGGACGGCGTCGCGCGTGCTGTGCGAGGAACTCGACATCCATTTCCAGTCGCGCATCCTGAAAGCGGAACAGGACGGCGACGACGTCGTGCTGACGACGGGCCGCCATGACGAGGCGATCACGGAACGCTTTCAATATGTGCTGCAGGCGGCAGGCCGCACGCCGAACGTGCACGACCTGGGCCTGGAAAACGCCGGCATCGCGCTCGACGCCAGCGGCGTGCCGGTCTTCGACCCGCGCACCATGCAGTGCGGGAACAGCCACATCTTCATCGCGGGCGACGCCAACCAGGAGCGCCCCGTGCTGCCGGAAGCGGCCGACCACGGCAAGATCGCGGGCGACAATGCCGGCCGCTTCCCGGACATCCGCCCCGGCCTGCGCCGCGCGCCGCTGACGGCCGCGTTCACGGAACCGAACATCGTCACCTTGGGCGCCAGCTACAAGGCCCTGTGCGCGCCGGGCAAATCGAAGTTCGCGGTGGGGCAGGTGTCGTTCGAGAACCAGGGCCGCAGCCGCGTCATGTTGCAGAACAAGGGCATGCTGCGCGTGTACGGCGAATACCGCACGGGACGCTTCCTCGGCGCCGAGATGATCGCGCCGCGCGGCGAACACATCGGCCACCTGCTCGCCTGGGCCGTGCAGTCGCGCCTGACGGTGGACCAGATGCTGGAGATGCCGTTCTACCACCCCGTGATCGAGGAGGGCGTGCGCACGGCGTTGCGGGATCTCGCCGCCAATCTCGCGAAGGGAGAAAGCGATATCGATCCCGACTCGGTCGAGCCGGGAACCTGATCAGTTGAGCAGCGAAGCGTCCAGCTTCCCTTCGGACGCCAGCTGCCGCACGATCTTGATCGTATCGATGTCGGCTTCCTGATACGCCGACTTCTTGAAATCCTCGTACATGCGGCCCGTCTCGTCGGTCGCCGACGCATTGCCGTCGTCGTACAGGAAACGCACCCACAGCACACCTTCGGACGGCGCCTCGATGGTCATGGTCAGCAGCGACTGGGCAATATCTCCCTGCGCCGGCACTTCGTAGCGCACTTCGTGCAGCGGGTGCAGGACCACCTTGTCGTCGATGACGAGGTCGCCGTAGCGCAGGCGGCGCATGAAGCTGCCGCATTCGCGCTCGCTGATCGTGCATTCGTCCAGGTGCGGCACGAACATCTTCGGATCTTCGGCGCGCAGCACGAGGCCGCGCCACAGTTGTTCGCGTGTCATGGTGTCGGCCAGCGGATTCAGCGGGTCGTTAATCTCGATCAGGTGTTCAAATTTCATGTTGTATTCCTCGTTGGCGCTGCAAGGCCCATCTTAGCGTAAGCGGCGCAGGACCGATGCAAAAGGCACATGTGGAGGCGGCTTGCGGTTTACTCAAGCGGCGTCGTGGATTCGACACGAACGTTACGCATGAGCTCCCAGCTTCGCTACAATGCTGGGCTGTCCCCTCCAATATTTCCAATGTCCAACACCCCGAATTTCGGCCTGAACGGTCCGCAAAGCGAAGCCGTGCTCTATCTCGACGGTCCGTGCCTGGTGCTGGCGGGCGCCGGGTCGGGCAAGACGCGCGTCATTACGCAAAAGATCGCCTACATGATCGAGCACCGCGGCTACGACCCGCGCACGATCGCGGCGCTCACCTTCACGAACAAGGCCGCGCTCGAGATGCAGGAGCGTATCGCCAAGCTGCTCAAGCAACCCAAGCAGGCCAAGCAGCTGACGGTGTCCACGTTCCACTCGCTGGGCGTGAAAATCCTGCGCCAGGAAGCGGCCGGCGTTGGTTTGAAGGACAAGTTTTCCATCATGGACAGCGACGACTGCTACACCATCGTCTCCGACCTGGCCGTGACCACCGACAAGCAGGAAATCCGCCGCATCCAGAACGCCATCTCGCTGTGGAAGAACGGCCTCGTCGACCCCGAGGACGCGATCCGGGACGCACGCGACGAGGACGAGGCCCAGGCCGGCCGCATCTACCGCAGCTATGTCGCGACCCTGCAGGCCTACCAGGCCGTCGACTTCGACGACCTCATTCGCCTGCCGGTGGAATTGTTTCGCAATAACGAGCCGATCCGCGACCGCTGGCAGCGCCGCCTGCGCTACCTGCTGATGGACGAGTACCAGGACACCAATACCTGCCAATACGAACTGGTCAAACTGATGGTGACGGGACTGGGCAAGAAGCCGATGTTCACGGCCGTGGGCGACGACGACCAGGCGATCTATGCGTGGCGCGGCGCGTCGGTGGAAAACCTGCGCACGCTGCAGACGGACTTCCCCGACCTGAAAGTGATCAAGCTGGAGCAGAACTACCGCTCCACGACGCGCATCCTGCAGGCGGCCAACGCCGTCATCGGCAACAACCCGAAACTGTTCGAAAAATCGCTGTGGTCCGAGCACGGCTTGGGCGAGCCCATCAAGGTTCTCGGCATGCCGAACGACGAGACGGAAGCGGACCAGATCGCGATCATGATCTCGGCCGACCATTTCCAGCGCAAGAACAAATGGTCCGACTTCGCGATCCTGTACCGCGGCAACCACCAGGCCCGCGTGATCGAGCAGGCGCTGCGCAAGGAGCGCATCCCGTACACGATCTCGGGCGGCCAGAGCTTCTTCGACAAGGCCGAGATCAAGGACATCATCGCCTACCTGCGCCTGATCGCGAACCAGGACGACGACCCGGCCTTCATTCGCGCCATCACCACGCCCAAGCGCGGCGTCGGCATGACCACGCTGGAAAAGCTGGGCGAATTCTCGCGCCAGTGGAATTGCTCGCTGTTCGAGGCGGCGCGCAAGGGCGGCATCGAAGCGCTGCTGCAGGAGCGCCAGCTGTACCCGCTGCGCGAGTTCTGCCACTGGATCGACGAACTGGAATCGCGCGCCACGCGGCCCGGCCCGTCCGGCAGCGGAGACAATGCCGCCGAGCTCATCGACGACATGATGAAGGAGATGAATTACGAGCACTACCTGTACGAAAACTTCGACGACAGGGCCGCGCAGGGTAAATGGCAGAACGTGCTCGAGTTCCTGAACTGGCTGAAGGAGAGAGGCCGCGGCGGACGTGACCGCGACGGTGAAGAGAAAAACCTGCTGGAACTGACGCAGATGGTGGCGCTGATGTCCATGCTCGAGGGCCAGGACGAGGAGCCGGACGCCGTCCGCATGTCGACCCTGCACGCCTCCAAGGGCCTCGAGTATCCGCACGTCTACCTCGTCGGTTGCGAGGAGGGCATCCTGCCGCACAAGGGCGATCCGGACGACCCCGTCGAAAAGATCGCTGCCCGCATCCAGGAAGAACGGCGCCTGATGTACGTGGGCATCACGCGCGCCCAGCGCAGCCTGCACGTCACGTGGTGCAAGAAGCGCAAGCGGGCAGGCGAGCTCGTGCATTGCGAGCCGTCGCGCTTCATCAAGGAAATGGCACTCGACGTGGGCGATGCGCCGCCGAAGGAAAACGAAGTCCTCACGCCCAAGGAACGTCTTGCCAGCCTGAAGGCGTTGCTGGCCACGCCGAAAGTGTGACGTTCACCCGCAGGGGGTGCGCACGATTGAAATTCTTATTTGACTTCAACTGTTGCGCGGGAAATACTTTCATGAATCAATTTTCAAGCAGCAAGCATCGTTAATTTCATGGCTACCGTATCTGACATCACGACCACGCCCGTGTCCGGGTTGAACCACATCGATGCCCTGCTCGATACCGGTCCAGACTGGAACTATTTAACGGATGAATTTGGAAAGCCCGTCTATCAGCTGACTTACACGTTTTCCATCGCGTCCGGTAACGAAGATCCAAAAGATACGCAAAAGAATTTCACGGGCGCCCAGCAGATATTCACCGCTACACAGCAACAGGCTGCTCGAGCCGCCTTTGACTATCTCAAGCAAGTCACGGGCATCGAGTTTGTCGAGACCCCCATAGGTAGCGATGCGCAGATTCATCTGTCGTACGCTAACCTGATAGCCACGAACGTGACCGGCCTGTGCAGCTGGCACAGCAGTTTCACCAACTATCAAAGTGGTCAGCTGGTGACTTACGACGCGGACGCCTACGTCTACCTCGACAACGATGCGACCTGGGGCGCACAGAACGCGAACCTGAGCAAAGGCGGCGACGGCTACGAGACGCTGCTGCACGAGCTGGGCCATGCGCTGGGTTTCAAGCACCCGTTCTATGAGCCTGACTACACAGGCGACAACAAGGCCGTGCTGCCGGATGCACAGGACAACACGGCCTATACCTTGATGTCCTACGACGCCAATGGCGGCCCGTACGCGACATACCGCGACTACGACCTCGCCGCATTGCACTGGCTGTACGGGGACGATGGCCTCGGTGGCGCGCAGGGCATGAACTCGACCGGCGGAGGGCGCTACATCACGGGAACCGGCGGTACGGACACCCTCACCGGAACGAGCGCCGATGACAAGCTTGCTGGAAATGGAGGAAACAACATGATCGACGGAGGAGCAGGAAACGATACCGCCGTATTCAGCGGCGCGCGCATCGATTACACGTTCACGAAGCTTGCCGACGGCGACTTGCAGGCCGTCGACAAGACCGGTACCACGACATTGCATTCGATCGAACTGATCCAGTTCGGCAGCAGCAAGTCCGTCAGTGCCAGCACGGTCCTCAGCAGCGACACGACGCCGCCCGGCGCGCCCGTGATGGCGGTCACCCGCAACGGCGCCGGTTATGCGCAGGGCAGCCAGCCGTACGTGAGCGGCACCGCGGAAGCCAATGCCGTGGTCAAGATCTACACGGCCAACAACGTGCAGGTGGGAACCGCCCAGGCCGATGCGAAAGGCGTGTGGAGCACGAACCTGAGCCCGTTCGCCGACGGGCTCGGGTACACGATCTACGCGACCGCCACCGATGCGGCCGGCAATACCTCGACGCACAGCGGCACGGCGACGTTCAACGTCGACGCGACTCCGCCCGTCATCCCGACCTTCAGCATGCAGTACGCGTCGGGCGACAACATCGCCACATTCAGCGGCACCGGCGAAGCCGGCACGCTGATCCAGGTCGTGCGCGCGGGGGCGACCGTCGACGACTACATCGACATCGCCACCACCACCGTCCGCCTGGACGGCTCGTGGTCGGTGACCACGTCGCCGCTGCCCAATGCCGGCTACCAGGTCAACGTCGTCTCGTCCGACAAGGCGGGGAACGCCACCGCCAGCTTCAACAGCGCAACGTTCACGGTGGCGAACAGCGCCTTCCAGGGCGGTACGGCCAAGGACGACGTGATCAAGGTGACGGCTGCGAACGGCGGTCACGCGATCGACGGCGGCGCGGGGCGCGACACGGCGGTTATTGCGGGCAAGTTTGCTGATTACAAGGTGGGCAAGGAAACCTGGGGCTACGGGGTCACGGACAAGCTGGGCAGCGGCGGACACGATTCGCTCATCAACGTCGAGCGTCTGCAATTCAACGATGTCAATGTCGCGCTGGACATCGATGGTCCCGCGGGCCAGGTCTACCGGCTGTACAAGGCCGCGTTCGACCGTGAACCCGATCCCCAGATCAATTACTGGATCGATCGGGTCGACCATGGCCTGCAACTGGAAGACATGGCGAAGGAGTTCATGACCAACCAGCCCGAGTGGGACAGGATGTACGGCAAGACCCCGTCCAACGCGGACTTCCTGACGAACCTGTATGCCCATGTCCTGCACCGCGGGCCGGACGGCGAAGGTTACGCATTCTGGCTGAATGCGCTGGACACCAAGATCGCCACGCGCGAACACCTGCTCGCCTTCTTCAGCGAAAGCCCGGAAAACCAGTTGCAGGTGATCGGCTCGATCGAGAACGGCTTTACCTATACGCCTTTCGGCGCGTGACGCCGATGCACGCAGAAGGCCGCCGCGACTGGCGGCCTTTTTTTCGCCCACGTATCATGCAGCTTTTACTTCACCGGACATCCACGTGAGCGACGAGAACCGTTTCATCGACATCGAAATCAAGCTGGCCGACCAGGAAAACCTCGTCGATACCCTCAACCGCACGATCTACGAGCAGGGACGCCGCATCGACCAGCTGGAAGCCATGGTGGCCAAGCTGGCCGACCACGTGCGCGCGCTGCGTGACGCGGGGCAGGGCCCGATCAACGACCGGCCGCCGCATTATTGACGCATCACCGGCAGTTCATATCGATTTTTACAAGATGTCACCCGCGGTCCTTGCCTAATCTGTGATTTTTTTGGCGGGGGGCTGACATGATGGCCATACGGAGTCTCGGGACGAGTTCGCGCGCGCTGCCTGCGCCTTGGGAAGCGCGTCCCCGCGCGGCGCGCTGCCCGGACAGGTTCGAGCTGAACGTCGCGACCGCCTATCACGACCGCCCGGACATCCTCGCGGCGTGGCACCGGATGCTGGCTGCGGCGGCCGGTCCGGAAACGCTGTACCAGTCGCCCCAATTCTTCAACCACCTGATCGACATGGATCACGGGCGGGATGCGAACCATGAATTGTTCCTCGTCCGCCGCAGTGTCGATTACGCGATCGTCGGCTTCATTCCCGTGCGCATCCTGCCGTGCCGGATCGCGTTCCATGCCGGCCCCGTGCCGCTGTTCGGGCGGACATTGCGAGCCTGCCAGATCCTCGGCAGCGTTCCGTTGCTGGACCCGGCGGAACCGGGCCTCGCCGAATTCATCGCGCGGCAGCTGCTCGTCCGCTTTGCGCAATGCCACGTGCTGTACCTGCAGGCCGTGCCGCAAGACGGCTGGAAAGGCATCGCGGGCGTGGCGGCGTACGTGCTGAACGGCTGGCGCGCGTGCCATACGCAGCCGCTGCCGGACGGCGTCGACGCCTATTTGAAGCATTTCAGCGCCAAGAAGCGCTACAACCTGTCGCGCCAGGTCCGCCTGCTGACGGAAGCGGCCGGCTCGTTGCACGTGCTGCGCATCACCCAGCCCGGCCAGGTCGGGGCCATGTTGGACGCCATGGTCGCCACCGACGCCTCCCGCGCCGCCGGCGCGCCTGCAGAGCCTGGCGCGCCATGGCCTGCTGCTGTCCTACGTGATCCGTTGCGGCGAGAACGATGTCGCCGTCGTGTACGGCATGCGCTCGGCGTCCGTCTGGCATGTCTACAAGATCCTGTGCCGGCAGGACTATATGCATCTGTCGGTCGGCACCAGCGCGATCCACCTGGCCGTGCAGGACGTGCTGGCCCATTTCACGTTCGACCATATCGACTTCGGCTACGGCACGCCGCACGCGGAATTCCGCTCCACGCACGTGCTGGAGACGCGCGGCCTGGTCCTGCTGCACCGCGCGCGCAGCGGGACGGCCTGGCTGCTGAACGTCCACGGCCGGTACGATGCGCTGAACGGCGCGCTGATCCGCCAGGTGAAGCGGTTCCGGAAATGACTGTTATAGTGGCGGCACCTCCACCTCAAGCCACGATGACTCATGATTGACAACGCCCCCAGCCCGGAATTCTTCGACCGCGCCAATGCCCTTATCAACCTGGCGAACGACCAGTGCGCGTCGACCCATCCGAGCGAAGTCAGCGCATCGACGCTGTACGCCTCGGCGCGCTTCAACGCCTTCATCGTCGCGGCAACGACCGGCAACGCGGAGACCATGACCTCGGAAAAGGCGCGGGCGCTGGAGTATTTCACCGACCAGTTCCGCAAGATGATGGAAGCGAATCTCGACGATTTCGTCGAGAACTTCGACACCTACATGAAGCGGGCGGACAAGTAAGCGCCTGCGCTCTACACATGGCCGCCGCGTGCGGCCATTTTTTTTGGGCAGGGAGATGGCGTTCAAGCGGTGCGCCCGTGACGGCGGTTATCATGATGTCATTGTGAACTGAAGAGGTATCGATGGTGCAATTCGAATTCAGGCCGCAGTGGAAAGAGGAACTGCTTTGCTCTTGCGCCCTTGGTTCATTCACGTTGGACATGCCGATGGGCGTCATGTCCGTGTACCTGCCAATCAAGGCGTGTTGGCATGAAGTTGCGCCACCATGGGCATCGGAACTTTGGGACACGTTGCACCAGCAATTGCGAGCGTGGTGTGAGGAGAGAAACATTCCTCTTTATTTTTGTTAGTGCCACAACAATTAGCTGTCAACCACAAGGATTTCGTATGAAACCTGCTGAATCGGTACAAGCATTCCGGGACTTCGCCGCATCAAAAGGCATTGATTTGAATGCGTCAACGCCCCGAGTAGGTATTGAAGCAATGCTTGAGTTTCGCGCCCAGGCCGCATGCGCTGCATGTTCCGATGATATCTTGCTGTACCAGTGGGGAACCTACGACTGGGGAAACGGAAAATACTTCGAACTTGACATCACGCGTCAATTCATCGAAGCAGGGCTCGAGGATGACGACGCGATCAGCCAGCTGAGTCTTACATACAAGTACCAGCCAGGCGCTGAGCTGGATGCGCTCGGAACGAGTAACTGCTGGGAGGATGCAACACCGGACTTTCGCCGGTTCATCCTTGAGTCCGCTTCATTTATTTCGGTTGCAGACGCTAAAGCGGAGCAGATCGATCTCCGCCATTCTTACGTATAACGTTCACGAGAAAAGAGATGGGCAAAAACCGGCTGGAAGCCTTCAGCGACGGCGTCATCGCCATCATCATCACCATCATGGTGCTGGAACTCAAAGTCCCGCACGGCGCCACGTTCGACGTGCTGCTGCCGCTGTGGCCCGTCTTCATGAGCTACGTGCTCAGTTTCATCTACGTCGGCATCTACTGGAACAACCACCACCACATGCTGCACGCCGTGAAGGAAGTCAGCGGCGGCGTCCTGTGGGCCAATCTGCACCTGCTGTTCTGGTTGTCGCTGATCCCGTTCGTCACCGCGTGGATGGGCGAGAACCATTTCGAGAGCGGGCCGACCGCGGCGTACGGCTTCGTCCTGTTCATGTGCTCCGTCGCCTATTTGATCCTGGTGCAGGTGTTGACGGCGAATCATCCGAAGAACGCGGCGCTGGCCGAGGCGATCGGCAAGGATCGCAAGGGCAAGCTGTCGTGCGTTCTGTATCTGTGCGGCGTCGCCCTGTCGTGGTTTGGCGCCTGGCTCGGGTTCCTCGTCTATGCCGCCGTCGCCATCGTGTGGCTGATTCCGGACCGGCGCATCGAGGACAAAGTGGCACAGGAAGAGCAATCGGAGCGGGGCTGAGCCTCCCGCAAAGCCTTTTTTTAGGCCGTAAATATGTAACTTACGGCAATATCCCTGCTATCCTTAGGGCGCACTTCGCCGCCGGGTTCGTCCCGGCGGTTTCCATTATGGAGTGCACGAGCAAGAAGAGATCGGTCCGTGGCACAAGCACGGTCGGATCCGACAACCCTCCGGAGAGCCCAAAGAATGAACCGTTCGCACATCCTGGCCGTCGCTGTTACCGCAGCCGTCGCCAACCTGGCCCATGCCGCCCCTGCTTCGCTGCTGCCGGCGTCCAACCCGTTCGCCAAGCCGAGCACCCTGCAGTTCCAGTACCCGGCCTTCGACAAGATCAAGAACGAGGACTTCGCGCCGGCGTTCGAAGAAGGCATGCGCCAGCAGTCGCTTGAGATCGATGCCATCGCCGCTAGCCGTGCAGCACCGACCTTCGACAACACGATCGTCGCGATGGAGCGTTCGGGACTGCTGCTGAACCGCGTCTCGACCATCTTCTACAGCCTCGTCGGCGCCAATACCAATCCCACGCTCGACGCGCTCGACAAGGATCTCGCGCCGAAACTGGCCGCCCACAGCGACAAGATCCGCCTGAACGACAAGCTGTTCAAGCGCATCCAGACGCTGTACGACAAGCGCGCCAAGCTGCACCTCGATCCGGAATCGGCCTACCTGCTCGAGCGTTATCACACCGACTTCGTGCGCGCCGGCGCGAAACTGTCGGCCGCCGACAAGGAAAAACTGAAGGCCTATAACGGCAAGATCGCCGCCCTGCAGACCCAGTTCAGCCAGAACGTGCTGAAGGAAGCGAATGCGTCGGCGCTCGTCGTCGACACGCGCGCAGAACTCGCCGGCATGTCCGACAAGGCCATCGACGCCGCCGCCGCGCTGGCGAAGAAGGATGGTCTCGACGGCAAGTTCAAGGTGCCGGTCGTGAACACGACGCAGCAGGCGCCGCTGTCCGTGCTGACCAACCGCGCGACGCGCGAAAAACTGCTGGCCCTGTCGCTGGCCCGCGGCAGCCACGGCGGCGATTATGACAACCGCCAGGTCGTGCTGGACCTGGCCAAGGCGCGCGCCGAGCGCGCGAAGCTGCTGGGCTATCCGAACCACGCCGCGTACATGCTGGAAGACCAGACGGCCAAGACGACGGACGCCGTCAACAATCTGCTTTCCGAGTTTGCCAAGCCGGCCGTGCGCAACGCGAAGAAGGAAGCGGCCGAGATCCAGAAGGTCATCGATGCCGACGGGGGCAAGTTCCAGGCGACCGCCTACGACTGGAACTACTACACGGACAAGGTGCGCCAGGCGCGCTACGCGTTCGACGAGAACCAGCTGCGTCCCTATTTCGAGTTCAACAACGTGCTCGTGAACGGCGTGTTCTTCGCCGCCACCAAGGAATACGGCATCACGTTCAAGGAACGCCACGACCTGCCGGTGTACAACCCGGACGTGCGCGTGTTCGACGTGTTCGATGCCGACGGCAAGCAGCTCGCGATCTTCCTGCACGATCCGTATGCCCGCTCGAACAAGCGCGGCGGCGCGTGGATGAATGCGTATGTCGGCCAGAACAAGCTGCTGGGCACACACCCGGTCGTCGCGAACCACCTGAACATCCCGAAACCGGCCGCGGGCGAGCCGACCCTGCTGACGTACGACGAAGTGCGCACGATGTTCCACGAATTCGGCCACGCGCTGCACGGCATGTTCTCGAACGTGAAATACCCGTGCTTCTCGGGCACCCGCGTGCCGCGCGACTACGTCGAGTTCCCGTCGCAGGTCAACGAGATGTGGATGGCCTGGCCGGAAGTGCTGGCAAATTACGCCAAACACTACCAGACGGGCGCGCCCATGCCGAAGGAGCTGCTGGACAAAGTCCAGGCCTCGTCCAGGTTCAACGAGGGTTATCGCACGACCGAATACCTGGCCGCAGCTATCCTCGACCAGAAATGGCACCAACTGGGCGCCGCGCAAATCCCGACCGACGTGCTGGGCTTCGAGGCGACGGCGCTGCACGACGCCGGCGTCGACTTCCCGCTCGTCCCGCCGCGCTACCGTACGACGTACTTCTCGCACGTGTTCTCGGGCGGCTATTCGGCCGGCTACTACGGCTACCTGTGGGCCGAGAAACTGGACGCGGACACCGTCGAATGGTTCAAGGAACACGGCGGCCTGACGCGCGCGAACGGCGACCGCTTCCGCCAGATGCTGCTGTCGCGCGGCGGCACGATGGATGCGATGGACATGTACCGCAACTTCCGCGGCCGTGATGCGAAGATCGAGCCGCTGCTGGAGCGCCGTGGCCTGACGGGCGAATAATCGCGACGACAAGGGCGGCGCGCCAGGCCGCCCTTATCGGTGTAGACTTCTCACAACATCATGACGTGAGAAAGCCATGCTGCCCGAAAACGAAAATACCCTGAAAGCGCACCTCAAGACGCTGCACCGCAGCCTCGAGGAAACCGGCGAAGTCGATGACGAACTGGAAATGCTGCTGCGCCAGCTCGACGGCGACATCAAGCACGTGCTCGACAAGCGCTCCCAGGATCCGGACGCGAACACATACGGCCTGGCTTCGCGTACGCAGGAGCTGACAGCGCGCTTCGCCATCCGCCATCCGCACCTGGAACCGGCCCTGCGTGAGCTCGGCAACATCCTCGCGAGCATGGGGATTTAACGACAAGCCATTGAAAATTAAGCCATTTTTCGAGGGGTCCGCAGCTTAAACAGGCGTTTTCCGGTAAAATGCCGGCCAATGAACTCCCCTGCCAATCTTTTCGCGAACGTCGCCAAGCGTTCCAGCCGCGCCCCTGCGGCCCCGTTCCTGCCCATGTCCCGTGCCGAAATGGACAAGCTGGGCTGGGATTCGTGCGACATCATCCTGATCACGGGCGACGCCTACATCGACCATCCGAGTTTCGGCATGGCCCTCGTCGGCCGCCTGCTGGAAGCGCAGGGGTACCGCGTCGGCATCATCAGCCAGCCGGACTGGACCTCCGTGGAACCGTTCCGCGCGCTGGGCAAGCCGAACCTGTACTGGGGGATCACGGCCGGCAACATGGATTCGATGGTCAACCGCTACACGGCCGACCGCAAGATCCGCTCGGACGACGCCTACACCCCGAACGCCGAGCCCAATAAACGTCCGGACCGCGCCGTGACCGTCTACTGCCAGCGCGCGCGCGAAGCGTTCCCGGGCGTGCCCGTCATCGCCGGCTCGATCGAGGCGTCGCTGCGTCGCATTGCCCACTACGATTACTGGTCGGACAAGGTGCGCCGCTCGGTGCTGTTCGAATCGAAGGCCGACCTCGTCATCTTCGGCAACGCCGAACGCGCGCTCGTCGACGTCACCCGCCGCATCGCGGCCGGCGAGAACATCAAAT
This sequence comes from Massilia sp. CT11-108, assembly GCF_047302915.1. Taxonomy (NCBI): domain Bacteria; kingdom Pseudomonadati; phylum Pseudomonadota; class Betaproteobacteria; order Burkholderiales; family Oxalobacteraceae; genus Massilia; species Massilia sp. CT11-108. The sequence continues at coordinate 41,534 of NZ_JBKYMO010000001.1, forward strand.
CCATCCGCGACCTGCGCGGCACGGCGTTCCTCGTGCCGCACGGCTGGCTGCCGGATGAAGAGTGGACGGTGCACAATTCCACCCGCGTGGACGTGCCGGGCCGCATCGACGCGCAGCCGAACCCGTACGCGATGGCACTGGAAGATCCGAAGCAGTGCGCGCTGGACAATGCGCAGCCGGAACCGGAAGTCAAACCGATCGTCATCATGACGCGCGAACAGCGCCAGGCCGCCGCGCGCGAAAAGGCGCAGAAGACCGTCGTCCGGCTGCCGTCGTTCGAGACCGTCAGCGAGGATCCGGTGATGTACGCGCACGCGTCGCGCGTGTTCCACCTTGAATCGAACCCGGGCAATGCGCGCGCGCTCGTGCAGCAGCACGGCGACCGCGACGTCTGGCTGAACCCGCCGCCGCTGCCGCTCGCGATGGACGAGATGGACGGCGTCTACGACCTGCAGTACGCGCGCGCGCCGCACCCGAGCTATGGCAAGGCGCACATCCCGGCGTGGGAAATGATCCGCTATTCCGTGAACATCATGCGCGGTTGTTTCGGCGGCTGCACGTTCTGCTCGATCACGGAACACGAGGGCCGCATCATCCAGAGCCGTTCGGAACCGTCGATCCTGCGCGAGATCGAGCTGATCCGCGATACGACAAAGAATTTCGCCGGCACCATCACGGACCTGGGCGGCCCGACCGCGAACATGTACCGCCTCGCGTGCAAGGACAAGAAGATCGAGGAAACGTGCCGCCGCCTGTCGTGCGTGTACCCGACCATCTGCAGCAACCTGGGCACGGACCACAGCAAGCTGATCTCGCTGTACCGCAAGGCGCGCGCGATCCCGGGCATCAAGAAGATCCTGATCGGCTCGGGCCTGCGCTACGACCTGGCCGTGCGCTCGCCGGAGTACGTCAAGGAACTGGTCACGCACCACGTTGGCGGCCTGCTCAAGATCGCGCCGGAGCACACGGAAGAGGGCACGCTCTCCAAGATGATGAAGCCGGGCATCGGCGCGTATGACGAGTTCAAGGCGCTGTTCGACAAGTACTCGCGCGAAGCGGGCAAGAAGCAATACCTGATCCCGTACTTCATCGCCGCGCACCCGGGCTCGACGGACGAGGACATGCTGAACCTGGCCCTCTGGCTCAAAAAGAACAATTTCCACCTCGACCAGGTGCAAACGTTCACGCCGACGCCGATGGCCATGGCGACAACGATGTACCACTCGGGTAAAAATCCGCTGCACAAGGTCACCGAGGATTCGGAAGAGGTCCTCACCGCCAAGAGCGGCAAGACGAGGAAACTGCACAAGGCGTTCCTGCGCTACTACGACCCGGAAAACTGGCCGGTCCTGCGCGAGGGCCTGAAGCGCATGGGCCGCGGCGACCTGATCGGCAACGGCGAGCGCCACCTGGTGCCGCCGGCCGGCTCCGAACAGGAAGTCGCGCCGCAGCGTGGCGAGCGCCGGCCGCCGGTGGCGCCGCGTAGCGAGGCGCCGAAAGGCCGCGTGATCGAGGTCGCGACCCGGCGTAAAGGGCGCGGCAGCGAACCGGCACCGTTCATGGCGCCGCCGTCGAAAGCGAAGGCGGGGATTTTGTCGACCATTAAGTCGAAGCCCAGGGCCGGGCGCAAGTAAGCCCAGCACCGGGGTCAGAGCCCGTTTTTTGGCATAAGCTCAAAAGCTATTGCCAATATTCGGGCTCTGACCCCGGTTTCAAACACTCAAATCCGCGCTGGCCTGCTTGTCCCTCAACCTGCGCGCATACCGATGCCTCGCCCTCAGCCTCGGATTGGTCATGAGCCGCCCCATGGTCTCTCCAACGACCATCACGACCCCCAGCAGCGGCAGCACGAGCATCAACCCGGCCACGCCGGACAGTGCCCCGCCGATGAAGATCATCAGCACCGTCACCAGCGGGTGAATATGCAGGCTGCGCCCCAGGGTCAGCGGCATGAAGACGAAATCGTCCAGCAGGCGCGCGAGAATGAAGACGACGATCGCGCCATACGCGATCAGCGGATTGTTCGGCGCGTCGGTGGCTGCGACGACCACGACCATCATGCAGCCCACGACCGAGCCGACGAACGGCACCCACGCCAGCAGCGCGGAAATAAAACCCAGCAGCAGCGGCGACGAGACGCCGATCACCCACAGGCCAAAGCCGAGCACGATGGTGTCCAGCACGGTCAGCTTCAATAAACCCTCGAAGTAGCGGCGCGCGGTCTGGTCGACCTGGTGCAGCAGGAACAGCGTCCGTTCGAAATAGGCGTTCGGCACGGCGCGGGCGAGGAATTTTTTGAAGCGCAGGCCGTCGCGCAGGAAGAAGAAGGCGAGGAACGGGGCCAGCAGCAGCGACGGCAGCCAGCCTGCGGCGCCCAGCAGGATGGTCGTCAGGTGGCGCTGCGCGAAATTGTCCGTGTAGGCCTTGAAGCGCTTGTTCATGATCGACGTCAAATGCATCTCGGCCAGGATCGGGAACTTCGCTTCCAGCAGCGTCATCGTGTTGCGCACGAAGGCTACGCCGCCGTCCAGGTACAGGGCGCCCGTCTCGTGCCAGCTGTCCGTATCGCCGGGCGTGCCGGTCCAGGTCATCGCCGCCATCACCAGCAGGACGCTGGCGCCGTAGAACACGATGCACACGAGCGTCGCGGAGACGTTGCGTGTAAAACCGGCGCGCAGCAGGCGTTGCATCGGGCCCAGCAGGATGTAGTACATGACGGTGCCGAGGATGAAGGGCAGCACCAGCCACAGCATGTGCTCGAGCAGCACCAGCAGCAAACACGTCACGCCGATGATGCCGGTCCAGACGAAGGGACCGCTGCGCTCGTCGCGGAGGGCACCGTGGATCACAGCGCCTCCACCTGGGCGTTGCCGTCGAGCCAGCCGCGCAGCCGCTGGCCGATGTGGCGGGCCAGGGCGAGCGAGATCTTGTAGCCGATCACGGCATCCGTTTCCATCAAGGCGAGAAAGTCGTCGCGGAAGAAGACGGCCAGTTCGCACGTGTCGAGGGCGCGGACCTGGGCGCTGCGCGGGGAATTGTCCAGCAGGGCGAGGTCGCCGAAGAAACTGCCGGCGCTCATTTCGCCCACGATCTGGCGGCCCCGGCTGTGGCTGCGGCTGATCTGCACGCGGCCGCTCATCACGAGATACAGCGCCTGCCCTTCCTCGCCTTCGTCGAACACGATCTCGTCCGGCAGGTAGCGGCGCTCATGCATGAGGCCGTCGACAAACTTGATTTCCAACGGTTTGAGGGAACGGAACAGCGACGTGTTCTGCAGCCGAAGCTGGCGGGGGGACAGCGTGGACGATTTCAGGAAACCAAAGATCACGAATGCTCCAGGACGATGCAGCCGAGTGGCTGCTTTGTCAATTATGAACGATTCATTTGTGCTTGCGCAGCAACGAATGATCAGTTGATTGGACGCGACACAACACCCTCCAGCCGCTGTGCATACCGCCCAACCATTGGTGCAAATCGTGCGTGCACCTGCTTGAGAAACGTGTAATATAGTTCCTTTGGGAAATATTAATTACATTCATGGCATCATCTCACCACTTCCTGCCAGGAGGAATCGAGTGATCGATATCCAGACCTTCATGCTGGCGCTTGGCGTCGGCAACACGGCGTTTGCGTTGCTGATGGCGGGTTACATGCGCGGTGCGGCGCCCAATCCGGGCCTGCGCACCTGGATGTGGGCGCGGCTGTCGTCCGGGCTGGCACAGATCTGCTGCTGGGTGGCGCCGCATGTCGGGTTGCCCATCGTGGAGGAACTGGCCGCGTTCGGCTGGGTAGGCGGCGTCGCGCTGGAACTGGCGTCGTACTGCGTGTTCTTCGGCTTCCGCAACTGGCGCCGCATTCTTGCGCCCGCGGCCGTTGCGGCATTGATCATCGTCGCGGCCGCGGCGCTGGTGCAGGCGTCGCGCGAGCAGATGACGCAGGTGGTGGCCGTGATCGTTGCCCTGTTCGCCTCCGGCGCCGCCGCGATCCTGCTGCGTCCGCAGGCCGATGCGCCTTTGCTGCAGCGGATCATCGGCGTCAACGATGCCCTGTTCGCCATCGCGATCTGGATCTGGATGGCGGTGGCCAATGGCGGCGTGGGCCCGTTCAATGCGAATCCGGTGTATGGCTTCGCGTACCTCGCCAGCTATCTGCTGATGATCGTCAACGGGTTCGGTTTCCTGTTGCTGTGCAAGCTGAAGGACGACAAGCGCATGCAGCGCCTGGCCACGATCGACGGCCTGACGGACATGCTGAACCGCCGCGCCTTCTTCGAGCGAGCCGAGAGCGCCCTGCAGACGGCGGTTCGCCTGCGCAAGCCGATCGCGTTGATGATGCTCGACCTTGATCATTTTAAGCAGCTCAACGACGGCTTCGGCCATGCCTGCGGCGACGAGGCCCTGCGGTTGTTTGCGGACACGGCGCGCGCCACCTTGCGCGAGAACGACGTGATCGGCCGGCTGGGTGGGGAAGAGTTCGCGCTGGCGATGCCCGGTACGTCGCTGGCGGGCGCGCAGTATGCGGCCGAGCGCCTGCGCATCGCCGTCGCCGAAGCACCTGCGCTCACCTGCGCCGCGTCCTATCGGATGACGGTCAGCATCGGCCTCGTGATGATCGATCCGAACGAGGAATTGACGGCCGCCCTGGCGCGTGCCGACCACGCCCTGTACGCGGCCAAGACGGGTGGCCGCAACCGCGTCGAGATCGGCGCGCCGCGGCTGAGGCGGGCTTAAGCGAAGATGGAACGAAAAAAGGTCCGACGAATCGGACCTTTTTTCTTGATGCTGGCGGAGCGGACGGGGCTCGCCCACGTTCCGCGGGCCGCGGTTTCGCTTGCAAGCGAAACCCTTCGAGCCTCAAACCGTGCCTCCCGCAGGGGAGGCACTCTGATAGAACGAAAAAAGGCCCGACGAATCGGACCTTTTTTCTTGATGCTGGCGGAGCGGACGGGGCTCGAACCCGCGACCCCCGGCGTGACAGGCCGGTATTCTAACCAACTGAACTACCGCTCCGTTTACTCTGATCGGTGCTTCACTTGCAAGACTTCTGAAACTGACTGGTGGGCGCTGAGAGGCTCGAACTCCCGACCTAATCCTTGTAAGGGATCCGCTCTACCAACTGAGCTAAGCGCCCGTTTCAGGGTTTTTCTTGCCGACGTTTGTCATCACGTCCGAAGAGGCCCGAATCATAGCGTATCCCTTCGAAAACCTGCAAGGGGTTTTCGGAAAAAAGTGAACAGGGATGTGACACACCACGTTCTCATATACAACAAACTGTTGTATGGATGTGTAAGCCGATTCGTATTCCTTGCATAAGGATATACACATAATCGACAATTGCCAGTTTACATGCCGGCAATATTTAGACATCAACAATCAGGTGCGAGTTTGCCGAGGCAGGAGAGAACGGCGGAGACAACGCGGCAGTTTTTTTCACTCTTCCCAGCTAGGAAAAACTCAATGATCAAGATGTCCAAGATGCACAAGCGCGTCATCGCCGCGCATGGCGCAATGCTGGCGCTCGCAGCCGTACCCGGCGGCGCGGCCCTGGCCCAGACTGCGCAGGCGACCGAACTGCAGACGGTGACCGTGACCGCACAACGCCGTACCGAAAACATCAAGGAAGTCCCGGTGTCCGTCACCGCCATCAAGGGCGAGAAGCTGGACGTGCTCGTGTCCGGCGGCGCAGACATCCGCCTGCTGGCTGGCAAGACTCCCAGCCTGAACGTTGAGTCCTCGAACGGCCGCACGTTCCCGCGTTTCTATATCCGTGGCTACGGCAACACGGATTTCTCGACCTTCGCATCGCAGCCGGTGTCGCTGATCTATGACGACATCGTCCAGGAAAACCCGATCCTGAAGGGCTACCCGATCTTCGACCTGGCCGGCGTGGAAGTGCTGCGCGGCCCGCAGGGCACGCTGTTCGGCCGCAACACCCCGGCAGGCGTCGTGAAATTCGAATCCGAGAAGCCGAACCTCAAGAAGACCGAGGGTTACTACAACCTGTCGTACGGCACCCACGGCACCGCCAACGTCGAAGGCGCGATCAACGTGCCGCTGTCGGACAAGTGGGCGATGCGCGTGTCGACCCTGCGCCAGCACCGCGACGACTTCGTCGACAACTATAGCGACGTCGCCAAGACGAACAAGACCGGCGAACTGGACGGCTACAACGAACACGCCGAACGCGTGCAGTTCCTGTACAAGCCGGACACCACGTTCAGCGCCCTGTTCAACGTGCACCAGCGCACGACCAACGGCAGCGCCCGTCTATTCCGCGCGAACCTGATCAAGAAGGGCACGAACGATATCGCCGACGGCTACGATCTCGACAGCATCGTGACGAACGCCCAGAACTTCCAGAGCCTCAAGACGAACGGCGCCAATGCCCGCATCACGTGGGACCTGGGTCCGGTCATCTTCCACTCGATCACTGGTTACGAGTCGGTCGGCAGCTACTACAGCCGCGGCGACATCGACGGCGGCACGCCGCAAGGTCCGGGCTTCATTCCGTTCCAGTCCGAGACGGGCGGTTTCATCGACGACCTGAAGCAGTATTCGCAGGAATTCCGCGTCGAGTCGAAGAGCACGGGCCCGCTGAACTGGCAGGCCGGCGTGTACTACTTCAAGGAAGACGTGACGGGCGGCAGCGACGGCTACAACAGCGCCACGGGTGCCCGCACCTCGCGCCAGGCCAGCGAGCAGAATAACAAGGCCTGGGCCGCGTTCGGTTCCGTGACATACAACATCAACGACGCCCTGTCGGTGCGCGGCGGTATCCGTTACACGGACGACAAGAAGGACTTCCGCACCGTCACCGCGATCGGCTTCACGCCGGTGGGCCCGGACAGTGTCGGCGAAAGCAAGGACAAGATCAGCTGGGACCTGTCGAGCACGTACAAGCTGAATCGTGACGTGAACCTGTACGCGCGCGTCGCGACCGGCTTCCGCGCCCCGAGCATCGCGCCGGCCTCGACCTTCGCACCGGTGGGCATCACCGTCGCCGACGCCGAGACCATCACGTCGTACGAAGGCGGCATCAAGGCCGACCTGTTCGAACGCCGTGCCCGCGTCGCGTTCTCGCTGTACGACTACGAGATCAAGAACCAGCAGCTGACCGTGGTCGGCGGCAACACCAACGTCACCAAGCTGATCAACGCGAAGAAGACGGCTGGCCGCGGCGCCGAGTTCGACCTGGAAGGCCTCGTGACGCCGGACCTGCGCGTCGGCGCCAGCGCGTCGTACAACTTCACGGAAATCCGCGACGCGAGCCTGTCGCTGACGAAGTGCGCAGCCTGCACGATCACCGATCCGCTGAACGCCGCCGGCAACGTCCTCATCGATGGCAACCCGCTGCCGCAGGCACCGAAGTGGATCGTCAACCTGAACGCCCGCTACAGCATGCCGGTCGCCAATGGCGAGTTCTACGTCTACACCGACTGGTCGTACCGTTCGAAGATCAATTTCTTCCTGTACGAAGCGAAAGAGTTCACGGGCAAGCCGCTGACGGAAGGCGGTCTGCGCCTGGGCTACATCTGGGCCGACGGCAAGTATGAAGTGGCCGCCTTTGGCCGCAACATCCTCGACCAGCGCCGCATCTCGGGTGCCATCGACTTCAACAACCTGACGGGCTTCACCAACGAACCGCGCACCTACGGTGTCCAGTTCAAAGGCAATTTCTAAGTTTTACCAAGTCGTCAGACAGAAAGGCCGCGAGCGATCGCGGCCTTTTTTTTAATTCGGGGTCAGAGCACATTTCGGATCAATTTTCTTGCGCATCCCGAATCGTTCAAGTCCGCAGGCGCCGTCGGTGTATCGCTTTGGAGAGGCAGGCGGCGTCCCGATCGCGAATTGCTTTAAAGCTCGTGCACCAAAAAGTGCTCTGACGCCGAATTTCTTCGTTGGTGACGATTGAGATATCTCAATGTTGAGGATGTGCATATGTGAGCAACGCCTGACAGTCACGGAACATTGTTAATTAATTGGTCTTGCCAAGGCGATATGTTCTTCTGCTGAGTTCACAGTTTTCCGAAGAATCTAGGTTTTAGCGCTATCAATCGGTGAAAGTGTTGTATAGACATCGAATCCAATTGTGAAATTTCTACACGTTCATTTCTTTCGCGCTAATCTGGCACTCCCGCTTTTCAGACGGGAAATCGACGCTAAAAAAGCGTCGAGACAAAAGATCTCAGGCAATCACGCCTGCGGAAAATCAACTTTTGTGTTTTTCTAAAAGGAATAAACATGAAGTCTCAGCAATCGAAGTCTCCGGCAGTGTTGAAACTGTGCGCCGCGGCCGTCCTTGGTCTCGGCGCCGGCGTTGCGGGCGCGGGGGTGCCCGCGGACGTGCCGGCCACACACGCCGCGCAGCGTGTGGCCGTCTCGGACCAGACCGACCGCATCATCGTCAAGTACAAGGACGAGAGCGCACCGGTCGTCTCCAAGGGCGGGCAGGTATCGGTCGCACGTGCAATGCCGCTGTCCGCCTCGCGCAAGGCCGTGGTCGACCGCGCCGGCCAGCAGTTCGGCATGCTGGTGAAGGCGTCGCATTCGATCGCCACCGGTGCCCGCGTCTTCAGGCTGGACCGCAAGGTGTCGCTGGCCGATGCCGCCAAGCTGGCGGCAGAGCTGAAGTCGCGCGATCCTTCCGTCGAGTACGCCGAGCCGGACCGCATGATGCATCCGCTGTTCACGCCGAACGACTCGATGTACAGCCAGCAGTGGGATTTCTTCGAAGCGACCGGCGGCCTGAACGCGCCGGCCGCCTGGGACAAGTCGATCGGGACCGGCATCCGCGTGGCCGTGATCGACACCGGCTACCGCCCGCACGCCGACCTGTCGGGCCAGATCCTGGCCGGCTATGACTTCATTTCCGATACCGCTATCGCGAACGACGGCAACGGCCGCGACAGCGACGCCAGCGATCCGGGCGACTGGACCGCGGCAGGCGAGTGCGGGGCCGGCGAACCGGCGTCGAACTCGAGCTGGCACGGCACCCACGTGGCCGGCACCATCGCCGCGGCGACGAACAACAGCACGGGCGTCGCCGGCGTCGCATACGGCGCCAAGGTCGTGCCCGTGCGCGTGCTCGGCAAGTGCGGCGGCTACACGTCCGACATTGCCGACGGCATCATCTGGGCATCGGGCGGCACCGTGTCCGGTGTGCCGGCCATCGCGGCGCGCGCCCAGGTGATCAATATGTCGCTGGGCGGCGGCGGCGCGTGCGACACGACGACGCAGAACGCGATCAACAGCGCCCGTTCGCGCGGCACCGTGATCGTCGTGGCGGCCGGCAACGAGTCCCAGAACGCGAGCAACAGCAACCCGGCCAACTGCGCGGGCGTGATCACGGTGGCGGCAACGAACCGCTCCGGCGGCCGTGCCTCCTACTCGAACTACGGCACCGTGGTCGACGTCGCGGCACCGGGCGGCGACAGCGGCGCGGCCATCCTGTCCACGCTGAACGCCGGCACCAAGTCGCCGGGCGCCGACAGTTACGCGGGCTATATGGGGACGTCGATGGCGACGCCGCACGTGGCCGGTGTCGTCGCGCTGATGCTGGCCAAGAACCCGAACCTGACGCCGGACGAGGTCGAGTCGCGCCTGAAGTCGAGCACGCGTCCGTTCCCGGCCAGCTGCTCGGGCTGCGGCACCGGTATCGTGGACGCCTCGGCCGCGGTGGACGCGGCGGCCGGCACGGGTGGCGGTACGGGCACGACGATTTCGGAAACGGAGTCGAACAACACGCTCGGCACGGCCAACGGCGTGACGACGTCCGGCACGACGGTCAATGCCGCGATGGGCAGCTCGACGGACACGGATTATTTCTCCGTCCAGCTGCCGGCCGGTAAAACCCTGAGCGCGACGATGACGCCGAATTCGAGCTCGGACTACGACCTGTACATCTACAACAGCGCGGGCACCTTGCTGGCGCGCAGCGAGAATGGCACGGGCAGCGCGGATACCGCCACGTCGTCCAACACGGGCTCGACCACGGTGACCCGTTATGTACGCGTCGTCTACTACAGCGGCGGCACCGGTTCGACCAGCGGCAAGTACACGCTCAAGCTCACCTGGTAATGCGTTATAACTGGACTCATAACCGTTAAAATTCAATTACTTAACGAAACTTTCCTGTTGTAAAAAACCCGAAAAACGGCCCCATGTGGGCCGTTTTTCGTTACGCTGCACAGTTCGGTTTACTGAAAAGGATGCAGCATGACGCAGCGCCACAAGATCTCTTCTTTGTTGAAAATTTGTGCAGCGGCCTTCGTTGCCGCCGGTTTCGCCGGCCCGGCCGTGGCGCAGACCAATCACGCCGTCGTCCAGACCGACCGCATCATCGTCAAGTACAAGGGCGACAGCGACACGTCGAAGACCGGCGTGGCCGCACGCGGCATCGACCGCGCACGCCAGGCGCTGATCGACCGCGCCGGCCAGACCTATGGCGCCACGATGCGCGCGCTGCGCGCGACGGCGAACGGCGCGAACGTGCTGCAACTCAACCGCACGATGTCGCTCGACGAGGCGCGCCAGCTGGCCGCCGAACTGAAGTCGCGCGACGCCAACGTCGAGTACGCTGAGCCGGACCGCATCATGGTCCCGCTGGCCACCCCGACCGACCCCAGCTATACCCAGCAGTGGGACCTGTACGAAGCCACCGGCGGCATCAACGCGCCCGCCGCCTGGGACAAGTCGACCGGCGCCGGCATCAACGTGGCCGTGATCGACACGGGCTATCGTCCGCACGCCGACCTGTCGGGGCAGATCCTGCAGGGCCATGACTTCATCTCGACGACCACGATCGCCAACGACGGCGGCGGCCGCGACACCGACGCCAGCGACCCGGGCGACTGGGCCCCGGCCGGCAGCTGCGGCACGGGGATCCCCGTCGCGGACCAGAACTCGAGCTGGCACGGCACGCACGTGGCCGGCACGATCGCCGCGAAGACCAACAACGGCCTCGGCATCGCCGGCATCGCGTACAACGCCAGGATCGTCCCGGCGCGCGTGCTGGGCCGTTGCGGCGGCTACACGTCCGACATCGCCGACGCCATCGTCTGGGCGTCGGGCGGCACCGTGACCGGCGTGCCCGCCAATGCGAACAAGGCGCGCGTGCTGAACCTGTCGCTGGGCGGCACCGGCGCCTGCGACACCACGACGCAGAATGCGATCAACAGCGCCCGCTCGCGCGGCGCCGTGGTCGTCGTCGCGGCCGGCAACTCGAACACGAATGCGATCAATTCGAACCCGGCCAACTGCGCGGGCGTGATCACCGTCGCGGCGACGAACCGTGCGGGCGGCAAGGCGTCGTATTCGAACTACGGCACCAACGTCACCATTGCGGCACCGGGCGGCGACAACGGCGCCGGCATCCTGTCGACCTTGAACGCGGGCACGACGACGCCGGCATCGGACAATTACGCCTGGTACATGGGCACGTCGATGGCGACGCCGCACGTGGCCGGCGTCGTCGCGCTGATGCTGTCGGCGAATCCGAACCTGACGCCGGATGACGTGGCCGCCAAGCTGAAGTCGACGGCGCGCGCCTTCCCGGCCGCGTGCTCGGGCTGCGGCGCCGGCATCGTCAACGCGGCCGCCGCCGTGAACGCGGCGCTGGGCTCGACGACCACGACGACGACGACCCCGACCTGGACGTATTGCGCCGCCGAGAACGGTACCTGCTCGTTCACCGGCACGCGCGACGTGCGCTACGGCACCGCCACGAGCTATGTGACGAAGACCTTCACCGGCTCCGTGAAATGCTCGAACTCGGTGTTCGGCGATCCGGCCTATCGCGTCGCCAAGTCGTGCAGTTACTCCAGCGTCACCAAGTAAGTCCTCTCTACCGCCGCCGCATCCCCGCGGCGGCGTTCCCCCTTGCACTATTCCTAATTCCCAGCGATACTGTATGCAATTACAGTAGTCGCTCGGCGCGGGCGACCGCCACCGTGAACGCCCCCGTCCGCAAGATCATCCACTGCGATTGCGATTGTTTTTACGCATCCGTCGAGATGCGCGACGACCCGTCCCTGCGCGGGCGGCCGCTGGCCGTCGGCGGGCGGGCCGAGCAGCGCGGCGTGGTCGCCACGTGCAACTACGAGGCGCGCCGCTTCGGCATCCATTCGGCGATGGCCACCGCGCAGGCGGTCAAGCTGTGCCCGGACCTGATCCTGATTCCACCGAACATGGAAAAGTACCGGGTCGCGTCGCGCCAGATCATGGACATTTACCGCGACTACACGGACCTCGTGGAGCCGCTGTCGCTGGATGAAGCCTATCTCGACGTGACGAACTCGCCGCATTGCAAGGGCAGCGCGACCTTGATCGCGCAAGAGATTCGCCGCCGCATTCATGAAACGGTCGGCATCACGGCGTCGGCCGGCGTGGCGCCGAACAAGTTCGTCGCCAAGATCGCCAGCGACTGGAACAAGCCCGATGGACTGTTCCTCGTGCGGCCGGATGAGGTCGACGCGTTCGTCGCCGTGCTGCCTGTGAAGAAATTGTTCGGAGTAGGGAAGGTGACGGCCGCGAAGCTGCATCGCCTCGGCGCGCAGACGTGCGGCGACCTGCGCGACTGGAATATGGACAAGCTGCAGCAACACTTCGGCTCGTTCGGCGCGCGGCTGTACGATTTGTGCCGCGGTATCGACTACCGCGACGTGAATCCCGTGCGCGAGCGCAAGTCGATCAGCACGGAGGAGACGTACACGCCGGACGTCCCCGACCTGGATGGCTGCCTCGCGTTGTTGCCGGACCTGTACGAGCATCTGCTCGGCCGCATCAAGCGCAACAATGCTGAAAAATTCATCAATAAATTGTTCGTGAAGATCAAATTTGCCGACTTCCAGCGTACGACCGTCGAGTGCGTGGGCTACGCGCCGAACATGACGACGTTCCGTCACCTGATGGAGACGGGCTGGCTGCGGGCGAGCCGTCCCGTGCGGCTGCTGGGCGTCGGCGTGCGCCTGAGCGATACGGAAACGGTCGAGCAGCTGAGCTTGTTTGACGAACGTGCAACACAATAAAAATCCCTTGTCGACGACGTGAATTTTGCCGCCAGTCAGCGTGTAGAATGTCGTTCCTTTGAAATATCGAGATAACTGGAAGCAACGTTATGTGGTTCAAGAATCTTCAGATCTACCGCCTGCCCGCACCGTGGAATTTCTCCCCTGAACAGATGGAAGAGGCCCTGCAGTCGCAGGCGTTCACGCCCGCCAGCAGCAACGAATTGCTGCGCCAGGGCTGGGATTCGCCACGCGGCAACGGCAAGCTCGTTCACGTCGTCAACAAGCAGATGCTGATGATGCTGGGCACGGAAAAGAAATTGCTGCCGAGCTCGGTCATCAACCAGGTCGCCAAGGCCAAGGCCGCCGAGCTGGAAGAGCAGCAGGGCTTCCCGCCGGGCAAGAAGGCGATGAAAGAACTCAAGGAACGCGTGGCCGACGAGCTGCTGCCGCGCGCGTTCTCGATCCGCGGCAACGTGTGGACGTGGATCGATCCGGTCAACGGCTGGCTCGTCGTCGACGCCGCCAGCCCGAGCAAGGCCGACGACGTCATCAAGCTGCTGCTGAAGGCCGTCGACAAGCTGCCGCTGGAATCGCTGCGCGTGCAAAAGTCGCCGGTCGCCGTGATGACGGGCTGGCTGGAATCGGACGAAGCGCCGTACAACTTCACGATCGACCAGGACACGGAACTGCGCGCCACCGGCGAGAGCAAGGCCGCCGTCCGCTACGTGAAGCACTCGCTGGATCCGGAAGACATCCGCCGCCACATCGCCAACGGCAAGCAGTGCACGCGCCTGGCCATGACGTGGAACAGCCGCATCTCGTTCGTGCTGACCGAGCAGCTGGCCGTCAAGGGCATCAAGCCGCTGGACGTGATCAAGGAAAACGAAACGATCACCTACAGCGACGACGAGCGTTTTGATAACGACATCATGCTGATGACCGGCGAGCTGGCCAAGATGCTGACCGACCTGGTCGAGGCACTGGGCGGCGAAGCCAAGGCGTAACGAAAAACGGCCCGGATTTTTTCATCCCCGGGCCGTTTGTCTTTATTTCGCCGACGCCACTTCTTCCGTCGTGGCCGGTTCTTTCTTGCCGACGCCGCTTTCCGGCTGGCCGCCCGAATAGGTCGAGCCCGGGCGATTCTCGCCCGGCGCCGGCTTGCCCGGCAGCGGCTGCAAGGCTTTCGCCTTTTCCACGTCGATGCCAGCGATGTCGGCCACGCGACGTCCGTAATCCTCGTCGCAATGCCACAGGTGCCATACCATGCGCAGCTGGATCACTTCCGGACATTTCTTGAGGTCGTTGCCGACATTGTTGACGAGGTCGTCCCGTTCCCAATCCGCGAACGTGCGGTAGCGGTCGCCGGCCTGCTTGTAGTCGTCGGCGGTGCGGCTCGTCTGGTAGCGGCCCAGGTGGCCTTCGACGTGCTGGTGGTAATCCTTCTCGGGCTGCGGTGCCTCGCCCAGGCCGCCCAGCAGGCTCGGTTCGTAATTGATGTGCTTTTCTTCGCCGCCGCCGTCGACATGGAAAGTCATCTGGCCGTCGCGCTGGTTCGTGCGCGCGATCGCTTTTTCTTGCGGCGCATTGATCGGTAGTTGCAGGTAGTTGGGCCCGACGCGGTAGCGCTGCGTGTCCGAGTAGGACAGGGTGCGGCCCTGCAGCATCTTGTCGTCCGAAAAGTCGATACCGTCGACGAGCACGCCCGTGCCGAAGGCCGATTGCTCGGTTTCGGCAAAGACATTGTCCGGGTTCTTGTTGAGCACCATGCGACCCACGGGCAGCAGCGGGAAGCGGTCTTCCGGCCAGCGTTTCGTGTCGTCCAACGGGTCGAATTCCAGTTCCGGATGCTCGCCGTCGCTCATGATCTGCACGCAGAATTCCCACTCCGGAAACTCGCCGCGCGCGATCGCGTCGTACAGGTCGCGCGTGGCGTGGCTCGTGTCGTGCGCCTGGATCTCGGCGGCCTGCTGGCTCGTCAGGTTGCGCACGCCCTGTTTCGGCTGCCAGTGGAATTTGACGAGGTGGGCGATGCCCTGGTCGTTCACGAGCTTGTACGTGTTGACGCCCGAGCCTTCCATCTCGCGGTAGTTGGCGGGAATGCCCCACGGGCTCTTGACCCACGTAACCATGTGCAGCGCTTCCGGATGGCTGCAGATGAAATCGTAGAAGCGCCACGGCTCCTGCTGGTTCGTGACGGGGTCGGGCTTGAAGGCGTGGATCATGTCCGGGAACTTGATCGCATCGCGGATGAAGAAGACTTTCAGGTTATTGCCCACGAGGTCCCAATTGCCGTCGACCGTCTTGAGCTTGACGGCGAAGCCGCGCGGATCGCGTGCCGTCTCCGGCGATTCCTTGCCACCGATCACGGTCGAGAAGCGCACGAACACGGGCGTCTGCACGCCGGTCTCGTTGAGGACGCGGGCACGCGTGTACTTGCTGGCGGGTTCGTTGCCGATCTTGCCGTAGGCCTCGAAATAACCGTGCGCGCCCGTGCCGCGCGCATGCACCACGCGCTCGGGGATCCGTTCGCGGTCGAAGTGGGTGATCTTTTCGATGAACTGGTAATTCTCGAGGGTGGCCGGACCGCGTTCGCCGACGGAACGCATGGCCTGGTTGTCGCGGACGGGATGCCCCTGGCGCGTGGTCAGGGTGGGGCGCTGCTCGCTCATCGCATGGCTCCTTCAGGTTTGTTGGAAAACCATTATAGGAATTGACGAAAGCGAGCAGCGCCCGACACACCGGGGTCAGAGCCCGATTTTGGGCAATTGCCCAAATCGGGGCTCTGACCCCGGCTTACAGCGCCTGGAACACGCCCGCTGCGCGATTCTTCGTGACGTTATTCCAGGTGAACACTTTGCCGTTCATCGCGACATAGACGCCCGGCGGCAGCATCTGCGCGGCGGCGCAGGCGAAGCCGAAGTTGAACAGCGCATCCGAGTTGGCGATTTCGTACGGGATCATGGCACCGGTGAACACGATCGTCTTGTCCGACGTTGCCGCGCCCAGCACCTCGGCCGTTTCGCGCATCGTATCGGTACCGTGCACGATCACGATCTGCTTCTCGCTCGCGGCCTGGCACGCGGCCAGCACGTTCTGGCGATCGCTGTCCTGCATCTCCAGCGAATCGAGCAGTGACACGACCTGCAGTTCGACAGGAATGGTCATGCGGGAACGTGCAATGACCTCCGGTAAGTGGCTTTCGGCAAAGCCCAGAACGCCATTGAGTTCGTTATAGTGTTTGTCGAAAGTGCCGCCAGTGGCGATGATCCGCAAAGTCATGATGATTTGAAAACTCGGTAAAAAAAGGTGGGTAATGATAGCCGCAAACCGTAGTGTTTCCGTATGTGTCTGCGCTAGAATCGTCCGGATCGGATGAGTATCCTTTCTCCTTTTTGGGCCGAGCCCGCCTTCCAATGAAACCCGTCGCACCTGGAACCGTCATCTTCCATCGCCATCGCGGCTATGGTGTCATCACCCACGTCAACCTGCTGACAGGCTGGATTTCCGCACGCTTCGGCAACGAGTCGCGCACGCTCGACCTGAACCTGTCGACCGACGAGGTGCAGCACGCCGATGGCGAAGCGATCCTGTTCCGCCGCTCGCCGCCGGACCGCATGCCGCATGCGCGCCTGATGGCGATGGTGCGCGAGCTGCACATGGCCGGCTACGAAAAACTGTACCTGTATTCCTGGCCGAAGCCGTCGGGCCTGCATTGGCGCTGGCAATTGTTCACGGGTAAGCGCGACTGGATGCAGCGGCCGTGGCGCGAAGGCTGGTACGGCTCGGGCGCCGACTACAACAACAATCCCGTGATGGGCTGGGGTGATGCGCCCGGCGCCAGCACGGATGAGTTGATCCATGCACTGGCGAAGTTCGATCCCGAAGGTCTTGCGCGCGCGCTCGGGCGCGACGAGGATCACACCGCATGGTTCGCGAACGTGTGTGATGCGCTGCTGCCGGGCTATATGTATTCCTTCGATATGGCGCCGATGCAGCCGAATGCAAACGGCGGCCTCATCGAGATGCCGCCGGTGCCCATCGTTCCCGTGCGTGCCGGGTTGCCCGCGTATGCCGGGCCCGTGATCGAGTGGCCGCCCGGCTGGGCCGGTCTATGGACGCGCCGGCATGAGATGCCGATGCGCAAGCCCAACTTCACCGGCGAACCGGAGTTACGGTAGGGTGGGGTGTTTGATGCCAGAGTATCAAACACATGCCCACATCTTCACGATGTGTTGAAAGTCACTTCCTGAGCCTGGTTGCCTGGATCTCGTCCAGGCACTACATCATCCCATCCTCCTGGTAGCTGTCCTGCCTGCCATTGAATCCAAGGTCCGCTCTGCGGTGCCATTGGGTTCGTCATGTCTATTCGTTTGTTAAACCCAAACCCAATAAATTTACCGACATTAAAAGATTTATTGCTCCGTAGCAAATGTTAACTTTGCCGGCTCGGCTCAGAATCTCCACCAACTTGATGCAACCGCCGCTCGGGCGCCATCACGATTCAGTTGTCGATGATCGTGAAGGCCATCCATCAAGGCGACGCGACATTATAAAAAGATGGAGGAGACGACGATGCCACAAAAGCAACTTCACATTTTACGGAAAAAGCATGAGGAATAAACCAGCGTTTGCACATCCGGCACGGCGTCTGCCGGCCAAATCGACAACCTCGCTTGCCGTCGCAATCAGCGCGGCCATGGTCGCACTTGCGGCCTCCGCACCAGCACGGGCCGATTACACGGTGAACGGGACGACCACAAAGACGATTGCATACTGCGACGGCAACATTGCAATTTCGGGAAGCGGCGCCTATCCGGCCACAGCGACGGGCTGCGACAATATTGCGATCGGCGTTTCTGCGACCTCGAAAGCAGGTTCTCCGGCCGCTTATAGCAATGCCATCGCGATCGGGACCGTGGCTTCGGCGACTGGCGCCCAGGCCACGGCGGTAGGCAGCAGTTCTACCGCGATCGGAGACCACGCGGCGGCAATCGGCTCCAATTCCAACGCCACCGGCGCGCAGGCAACGGCAATCGGCGACGGCGCAGTCGCGAACGGTACGACGGCCTCCGCATTCGGCCAGGGCGCTTCCGCGGTCGACCAGTCGACGGCGGTCGGACAAGACGCCAAGGCCAATACCACGTTTTCGACGGCCATAGGCAAAGGCAGTGTGGCGGCGGGCGGTACGGCACTCGGCTTCCAGGCAAACGCGGGAGCGGGCGATGCGGTCGCGGTTGGTGTGGATAGCGTGGCTTCCGGAGCCGGGAGCGTTGCCATTGCCCGTTCGACGGCGTCGGCAACGAATGCAGTCGCCATCGGCGAAGGCGCGACTGCTGCGGATGCCAATTCCGTCGCGCTGGGTTCCAACGCGACCACGCGCGCAGCGACCACCGTCGGCAACGTGAAGGTGGGCGGGGTAACCTACAATGGCTTCGCGGGTGCCCCGGTGGGCGTGGCGAGTGTGGGCAGTGCCGGCGCGGAACGTCAGGTCGTCAACGTCGCGGCCGGCGACGTCAGTGCCACGAGCACGGACGCGGTCAACGGGTCGCAGCTGTACTCGGTCGCGAACCAGGTTTCGACGGTGACCAATCAGGTGGGTGCGGTCGCCAGCCAGGTCAATGCGGTGTCCAACAGGGTCGACACGGTCGCCGCCCAGGTCAACACCGTGTCCAACAAGGTCGACACGGTTGCGGCCCAGGTCAACACGGTTTCCGACAAGGTCAACACGGTATCCGACAAGGTGGACACGGTTGCGACCCAAGTGACTTCGGTTTCCGGCCAGGTGACGACGTTGAAGACGACCGTCGGCAAGATGGAAGCGAGCATGTCGGCCGGCACGGTCGCGGACCAGACGGGAACGGCAGTCGGCCGCAACTCTGCGGTGAGCGCGGTGAACGGCACCGCTACCGGCACGAACTCGAAAGTGACGGCCGCGAACGGTACCGCGATCGGCGCAAGCTCGAATGTTTCTGGCCAGAACTCGACCGCCATCGGCGCGAACAGCCAGGCCACGGCCAACAATGCCGTCGCGCTGGGAGCGAACTCGGTCGCCGATCGTGACAATACCGTGTCGATCGGCTCGGCCGGCGCCGAACGCCAACTGGCGAACGTCGCGGACGGTACGGCACCGACGGACGGCGTGAACGTGCGCCAATTGAACGGTGCGATCGGTTCGGTCCGTGACGAGATGTCGCAGTATCGCAAGGATGCCAACGCCGGTACGGCGAGCGCGATTGCAGTCGCCAGCCTGCCGCAAGCGGTATTGCCCGGCGAGCGCGTTGTCACGATGGGCGCCGGTACATATGGCGGTCAAGGCGCAGTCGCCGTCGGTATTTCCGCCGCGACGGACAAATGGCTCGTCAAGGGCTCGATGTCGAAACCCGTGTCGCGCCACGGCGCGTTCGGTGCGGGCGTAGGCGTCGGTTATCGCTGGTAACTCGTCCACTCCATTGCGAGTGGACTGATCTGCGCGAACCGCAATGCGAACGGTGCGTATCCGACGGCATGTAATTGCTTTTCATTAAAGTTTTGCTGACTGCTCTATAATGTTTACATTCTTTGCAAAGCTTGTGCCGTCGGTAACATTTGCCGCCTCACCGTTCGCAGTCCATGCCGTCCAGCCCGTACAGCCCGACGCTCAGCCATTCCGCTCAAGATATCGCTGGCGCCCACATCCTTGTCGTCGATGACCGCCCGAACGAGCTTCAATTACTGATCGAAATCCTGCGCGCATCGCGTTGCCGGATCAGCGTCGCGTTCGACGGGGCGCAGGCGTACAACCGTGCGCAACTGATTGCGCCCGACCTGATCCTGATGGATGTGCGCATGCCGCGCATGGACGGCTTTACGGCGTGCCGTCTGCTGGCCGCGAATTCCGCCACCCAGGCCATTCCGATTCTCATCCTGACCGCAGTCGATAGACTCGACGATCGCATTCACGGGCTCGAACTGGGCGCGATGGACTATATCGTTAAACCGTTCGAACCGGCCGAGGTGATCGCGCGAATCCGGAATCATCTGAAAAAAATCATCCGCACGCGTCTGGATGAGTACCTGCCCGACCTGCCCGACGGACCCGATGCGGCGCTGGTACGCGCGGCCGCCGCGGTGCTGGTGCGCGACTTGCGCAATGCGCCGACGGTCGAGGAACTCGCCAGGCTCGTCGGTACGCACGAAAAACGCCTGTCCCGGGCGTTCCGCGACAATCTCGGCCAGACTGCCGGCGAATATATCCGCGACACGCGCCTGAAGACGGCCCAGCGCTTCCTTCTCAATACGTCGATGACCATCGGCGATATTGCGGAAGAGATTGGCTTTTCGACTGCAGGGAATTTCGCCACTGCATTTCGTGAGCGCTTCGAGACGACGCCATCCGACTGGCGGCGCCAGCATGGCCGGACGGGGGACGTCTCTCCGTGTGCGGAACAACTGTCCGATGCATAGACTGTCGGATATGCCCGTGCTGGCCTGGCGTACCTTCCTTCTTTGCCTGCTGTTCACCTGCCTCTCCCTGTCCAACGCCCGGGCCGCCGGCGCGTCCGGCATGCCGGCGCTGCCGGAAGGCGTATCGGTTTTCGAAGATCCCACATCCGCGTTGACGGTCAGCCAGGTGGCCGCGCGGCTCGGTCATCCGCAAGACGGCTTCCTGCCCGCCACCAGGGAACGGCTCAATCCCGGATTTTCGCGGTCCGCATGGTGGCTGTACGTCACCGTGGCCAATCGCGACGACAGCAAGCATGCGCTCGTGCTGGCGCTGCAGGATCCGCGGGTCGACAGGGCGGATTTCTACATTGTTCAAAATGGTAAATGGACCGCCAGCTCCGTTTTTCCTCCCGCCAGCGCCGCCGCAAATGCGGCGCGCCCGCGTTATCCGTTGCTTGACCTGAGCCTCGCGCCGCACGACGAACTTTCCGTACTGGTTCGCATCTCGTCCCGCAAGCCGATACGCCTGCAGCCCGCGATCGTCACCTGGGCGGCCTGGCACGCCAACGAAGTGCGTGCAGCGTTGTGGGATGCCGCGCTTCTCGGCGGGTTCCTGGCGCTGACGTGGTGCGCATTGCTGATCGGGCTCTTTTCGCGCAGCGTCACCTTTCTGTTGCTGGCCATGGTGTCGCTCGGCACCGCCCTGTACGAGGCCGGCATCCGCGGATACCTGCGGACGTTCCTATTGCCGTCTGCGCCAGAGTGGGCGGCCCGCGGCGAAACCATGGCCGTCTATTTCGCGATCGCCTGCTTCATCCTGTTCGTCCTGAACATTTCGAACGGCGAGAAGATCCGCATACCCGTGCGCATTGCCTATCTGACGATATTCGCGTTCGAATGGGTTGGCATGGCCGGTGCGGCGTTTGGCGACCTGTATGTCTTTGTGCGGTTTTGTGCGGGGTTGAACGTCGCATTCGGTCTGTTGAATATTTGTCTTGCGCTTCTGCTTGCCAGACGCCGGACCCCGACCGGCCGCCTGATGCTTGTTACGGTGGTCTTCTCGTTTTTCAATTACGTGATACGAACCCTCGACGGGCACGATGCGCTGCCGTCGGCATTGCTTTGGCTGCACTCCGATATTTTCCCCAACCCTGTCATCGCGATCATCGGTCTTGCGACGAATCTTGTCGTGCTGGCGGCCTGGATCCATCACGTGGGCCGGCAACGCAATGAAGCGAAACAGCATCTGGAAGATCAACAGCGCACGGAACAGGCACGCCTGCGTGCGGAAGTCACCAAGCGCACGCTCGAACTCAATGAAGCCATGCATCAGGCGCAGGTCAATGTGCGGCAAAAGGTCGAGATTCTCGGCTATGTGAGCCACGACCTGCGCGCGCCCCTCTCCACGATCAATGGATACGCGAAACTCCTGCTCGAGACCGCGACCCAGCACCAGGCCAGGTTCATCCAGTTCATCGATCGCAGCGTCCATTATCAGCTCGCCCTGATCGATGAATTGCTCGAATTTACCAAAGCAGAACTGCAACCGCTCGATCTCGACCCGGAAGAAATCGATCTGCCCGCCTTCCTGGACGACATCAACAGTTTTGCCGTCGCGCTGTGCGCGCAGCAGAACAACCACTTCACCTGTCGCATGCTGACGGCGCTGCCGCGGACGGTGATCATCGACCGGACGCGTCTCCAGCAAGTGCTGCTGAACCTCCTGTCCAACGCATCGAAATTCACGCACGGCGGCCAGGTCACGCTGTCCGTCGACGCGCACGAGGAAGCCGGCGCCTGCCATATCGGTATCGAAGTCGCGGATACCGGCATCGGGTTCGACGTCGATGGAAAAACCGGACTTTTCCAGGCATTCCGGCAGGTGCACCCGACCGATGGCGGAACTGGACTGGGCCTGTTCATCGCCGACCGCATCATCCGATCCATGGGCGGCGCGCTGCGGGTATCGAGCCTGCCGGGCGCCGGGTCATCGTTCTCGTTCAGGGTCGCCGTGCGTCACCTTGGACCCATGCTCGTACCGCCCACGCACGTCGACCGAACGGCGGCGCCGGCGGCCGAAGCCACGGCGGTGGCGCTCCGTGTCCACGACAAGTCGTCTTGTCCGGAACCCGAAGCCCTCGACAAGCTGGCCGGATTTGCGCGCAACGGCCGTCTTACCGACATTGAACAATGGATCGAAACGTATGCGGCCCGTGCCGACCATGCGGACTTCCTCGAGGAGGTGCGACGTCGCATCGATGCGCTGGACTTCCGGGCCATCGAGGTGCTGGTCGAGGCATTGATATCGCCGCACGTCACGGTCGAGGACAGTGGCTCTTAACCATTCAGGATATTGGTCGGGTTCCCGTTTGCGAAGTTCACGACATTCTCGAACGCCGCCCGGAAATACAGTTCATAACTGTCGCGCTCGACATACCCGATGTGCGGCGTCGCCAGCACGGTCGGAATCTTCAAGATCGGCGCGTCGCCCGCCAGCGGTTCGCTGGTGAACACATCCAGTGCCGCATACCCCGGCCGTCCCTTGCGCAGCGCGGCCTCCAGCGCACCTTCTTCTACCAGTTCTGCACGGCTCGTGTTCACGAACAACGCGTCGCGCTTCATGCGCGCCAGGTCGTCGGCCTTGACGATGCCGCGCGTCGCATCGTTCAGCCGCAGGTGCACACTGACCACGTCGGCCTGCTCGAAGAACGCTTCACGCGTCGGCGCGGCCGTCAAACCGCCGGCGACCGCGGCGGCCCGGCTTTTCTCGCTGCCCCACACCATCACCTGCATGCCGAACGCCTGCGCATAGCCCGCGATCAGGTGTCCGATCTTGCCGTAGCCCCAGATCCCCAGCGTACGACCCTTCAGCACGCGGCCCAGGCCGTTGAGCTCGGGATTGATCGACGCCGTCTGCCACAACCCGTCCTTCAGGTTGTTGGCGTAGGGCACGATCTTGCGGCTGGCCGCCATGATCAGCGCCCACGTCAGTTCGGCCGGCGCGACCGGCGAGCCGACGCCTTCCGCGATCGCGACGCCGCGTTCGGTCGCGGCCGCCACGTCGATGTGTCCGGCGACCTTGCCCGTCTGCGACAGCAGCTTCAAATTGGGCAGCTTGGCCAGCAGCGCGCGCGGAAACGCGGTGCGTTCGCGGATCAGGACCAACGCGTCGAACGGTGCCAGGCGGATGGCCAGTTGGCCCAGGCCTCGGGTCGAACTGTTGAACACTTTGACCTCGTGGCCGTCCAACATGCGGAAGCATTCGAGGGTGCGGACGGCGTCTTGGTAATCGTCAAGGATCGCAATTTTCATGGATGTTAGCGGATGTTATCAGCAAGAAAGTAATGAAATGACAGAATTTGAACGTTAGGAAATAGCCTACTACATTACTCAACCAAAATTCCTACATTTTTGTTATTGAAGCATTTAAAACGCGTTTGTACGGGTGTAGAATCGACCAGAAATAAGAGCCAGAGATGTCAGACTGACATCATTTGCGGCCAGCAGCACACGTTCCAACCAGCCCGCCGGCCTCCGCGCACACGCGACCCCGGGCTGGCGACATGACCGCCGTAGCACCGAACCGTGAACCGCACGGCTTTCCAGGTGCGGGCCCACGAGGCCATCCTTGACGACGATCCTGCCGGGACAAGATTAACGGGATTCCGACCGCCGCGCGCATTGCAGGCCGCCGCCTCTGCCGCATCAAGGCCATCGGAATCGCCAGGGATTCTTAATTGGCATTGGAGGTATGTATGAACCAGCCCGTGATGGGCGGCGTCGCCGCACTGAACGTCCCAGCTTACATCAAGCACAATAAACTCATCAATTGGGTGGCCGAGATCGCGGCCCTCACGAAGCCCGACGCCATCTACTGGTGCGACGGCTCCGAAGAAGAGTACGACCGCCTGTGCGCACAGATGGTCGAAGCCGGCACGATGAAGCGCCTGAACCCGGAGAAGCGCCCGAACTCGTACCTGGCCTGCTCCGACCCGAGCGACGTCGCGCGTGTCGAAGACCGCACCTTCATCTGCTCGGCCACGAAGGAGCAGGCGGGTCCGACCAATAACTGGACCGACCCGAACGAGATGCGCCAGACCCTGAACGGCCTGTTCGACGGCTGCATGGCGGGCCGCACGATGTACGTCGTGCCGTTCTCGATGGGCCCGCTGGGCTCGCCGATCGCGCACATCGGCGTGGAACTGTCCGATTCGCCGTATGTCGCCGTCAACATGCGCATCATGACCCGCATGGGCAAGGCCGTGTACGACGTGCTGGGCAGCGACGGCGATTTCGTGCCGTGCGTGCACACCGTCGGCATGCCGCTGCAGGCGGGCCAGCAGGACGTGCGCTGGCCGTGCAACGCGACCAAGTACATCGTGCACTATCCGGAAACGCGCGAGATCTGGTCGTTCGGCTCGGGCTACGGCGGCAATGCGCTGCTGGGCAAGAAATGCTTCGCGCTGCGCATCGCCTCCAACATGGGTTACCAGGACGCGCAGCAGGGCGGTCCGGGCTGGCTGGCCGAGCACATGCTGATCCTGGGCGTGGAATCGCCGCAGGGCGACAAGAAATACGTCGCGGCCGCGTTCCCGTCGGCCTGCGGCAAGACGAACTTCGCGATGCTGATCCCGCCCGCCGGCTTCGAAGGCTGGAAGGTCACGACCATCGGTGACGACATCGCCTGGATCAAGCCGGGTGCCGACGGCAAGCTGTACGCCATCAACCCGGAAGCGGGCTATTTCGGCGTCGCCCCGGGCACGAACGAAAAGACCAATCCGAACTGCATGGCCTCGCTGCGCGAAAACGTCATCTTCACGAACGTGGCGCTGACCGACGACGGCGACGTGTGGTGGGAAGGCATGACCAAGGAAGCCCCGGCGCACCTGATCGACTGGCAGGGCAAGGACTGGACCCCGGCGTCCGGCACCAAGGCCGCGCACCCGAACGCGCGCTTCACGGTGGCCGCCACGCAGAACCCGGTGATCGACCCGGCATGGGACGATCCGGCCGGCGTGCCGATCTCGGCCTTCATCTTCGGCGGCCGCCGCTCGACGACGGTGCCGCTGGTGACGGAAGCCCGCAACTGGACGGAAGGCGTGTACATGGCCGCCACGATGGGTTCGGAGACGACGGCAGCCGCCGCCGGCCAGATGGGCATCGTCCGCCGCGACCCGTACGCCATGCTGCCGTTCATCGGCTACAACATGAGCGACTACTTCCAGCACTGGCTCAACCTGGGCCAGAAAGTCGCCGACAAGAACCCGCAAGCGCTGCCGAAGATCTTCTGCGTTAACTGGTTCCGCACCGATGACAACGGCAAGTTCGTATGGCCGGGCTACGGCGACAATATGCGCGTGCTGAAGTGGATCCTGGACCGCAGCCAGGGCCAGGCCGGCGGCGTCGAGCACATGTTCGGCACCACCCCGACCTACGGCGACCTGAACTGGACCGGCATCGAGTTCACGTCCGAACAGTTCACCATGATCACGTCGATCGACAAGGATGCATGGCGTGAAGAACTGAAGCTGCACAGCGAACTGTTCGACAAGCTGGCTTACCGCCTGCCGCAGGAACTGGTCGCGACCAAGCAGCAGCTGGAGAAGCGCCTGGCCGAGTAAGGCTGCCGCGGAGAAACACAGGCGAGGAGACGACGGCCGCACACACGACGATGCGGCCGCGACAAAATGGAAAAGGACAGGTCTGGTGGCCTGTCCTTTTTTCATTGGCTCATCGTGTCGTACTAGTCGGAAATATTGCAACTAACCGACTTTGACGCGGGCGCTCAGTGGAAGCGCGACTGGGACCAGGTGAAATACTGTTCCGAGTGCTGCCGCCGCGCATCGCCTCCGTAACCAAATAAACCCATCGCCTTACGCGAAATCATTTCGTTTTTGATTTTACTAAATCACGCATATCCACTATCCTGTCGTCAACTCGCACTGTTAGCGCAAACATTGTGGATATAAGCGAGCTTCGACGTAAAAGGACAATAGACATGAGACAACGCCGCACTGTGCTGCGCGCCGCTCTGGCGCTGGCTTTCACCACCCCATTCGCATTGCCGGCCATGGCCGCCGACGCCGCGCGCCAGATCGTCATCGATGCGAAGGCGCCGACCGTCGCGCGCGACCATGCCGCCGACCTGTCGGTGGGTTCCGATTACCCGGGCACGCTGATCCGCGACGACAGCCTGGCCCAGTTGAAGATCGCGAAGGATGAGCTGGGCTTCCGCTACATCCGCTTCCACGGCATCTTCCACGACGTGCTGGGCACGTTCAAGGTCGTCGACGGCAAGCCCGTGTACAACTGGACGAAGATCGACTACCTGTACGACAAGCTGCTGGGCATGGGCATCAAGCCGTTCGTCGAGCTGGGCTTCACGCCGGAAGCGATGAAGACGTCGGACAACAGCATCTTCTACTGGAAGGGCAATACCTCGCACCCGAAACCGGAACTGTGGGCCGGCCTCGTCGACGCCTTCGTGCGCCACGTGCAGCAGCGCTACGGCAACGAAGAAGTGCGCACCTGGTTCTTCGAAGTGTGGAACGAGCCGAACCTGGACGGTTTCTGGGAAAAGGCCGACCAGAAGGCCTACTTCGACCTGTATGACGTGACCGCGAAGACCATCAAGGCGATCGACCCGACGCTGCGCGTGGGCGGTCCGGCGACGGCCGGTGCGGCCTGGGTGCCGGAATTCCTCGCGCACACGCAGAAGAGCGGCGCCGCGGTCGACTTCATCGCCACGCACACGTACGGCGTGGACGGCGGCTTCCTGGACGAGAACGGCCAGGGCGACCAGAAGCTGTCGCCGTCGCCGGACGGCATCGTCGGCGACGTGCGCAAGGTCCGCAAGGAGATCGAAGCGTCGTACCTGCCCAAGCTGCCGCTGTATTTCACGGAATGGAGCACGAGCTACAACCCGCGCGACCTCGTGCACGATTCGTACATCAGTGCCGCCTACATCCTCTCGAAGCTGAAGGCGACGGAAGGCATCGCGCAGGGCATGAGCTACTGGACCTATACGGACCTGTTCGAAGAACCGGGTCCGCCGACCGCGCCGTTCGAAGGCGGCTTCGGCCTGATGAACCCGCAGGGCATCCGCAAACCGGCCTGGTTCGCCTACAAGTACATGAACGAGCTGGGCGACCAGCAGGTGCAGACCACCGACAAGCAAAGCTGGGTGACGAAGGATGCGAACGGTGTGCAGGTGCTGGCATGGGACTTCCAGACGCCGGACATGGGCAAGAAGACCAACCGCCCGTTCTTCGGCGCCGTCCAGCCGACGAAGAACGCCACGCCTTTGACGCTGTCGCTGAAGGGCATGAAGCCGGGCACGTATAACGTCCAGGTGTACCGCACGGGCTTCAAGGCCAATGACGCGTACACGGCCTACATCGAGATGGGCAAGCCGAAAACCCTGGCGGCCGACCAGCTCGCGAAGCTGCAGGCGCTGACGGTGGACAAGCCCGAGACGCGCACCGTGAAGGTCGCGGCGAACGGCACCGCGAACGTGCAGGTGCCGATGCGCGCGAACGACGTGGTGCTGGTGAAGATCGCGAAGTAACCTGACCAGGTAATGCGCGGCTCAGCCCCACTGCATCAGGCAGGGGGGTATGAGCAGCACGAGGGCCAGCACGAGGTAGATCAGCTGCAGCGGGATCATCCACCTGGCCCACGTGATCCACGGCACGCGCGCGAGCGCGAGCACGCCGACCGTGATGCCGGACGTCGGGATCATCGGCGTCGACAATTCTCCGAGCTGAAAAGCGAGGATCGCGGTCTGGCGCGTCACGCCCACCAGGTCCGCGAGCGGCGCCATGATCGGCATCGTCAGCGCGGCCTGGCCCGTGCCCGAGTGGATGAAGAAGTTGATCACCGACTGGATCAGGTACATCTTCTGCGCCGCGAACACGGGATGGCTCGACTGCACGAGCGGCATCAGCCCGTGCAGCATCGTGTCGATGATGTGGGCGTCGCGCGCGAGGATCATCGTGCCGCGCGCGATCGCGATCACGAGCGCCGTCGGTGCCAGGTCTTTCGCGCCCTGCATGAAGGCCGCCACCCAGTTGTCGGGTCCCAGCCGCCCGACGATGCCCACGACGATCGCCATGGATAAGAACAGCGCCGCGATCTCGTCGATGTACCAGTCGAATTTCACCACGCCGATCACCATCGCCGCCAGCGACAGCGCGAAGATCGCCAGCACCGCCTTGTGCCGGCCCGTCATGCGGTCGAGGCCAATGTGCGCCGGCTGTTCCTGGCGCCGCGACTGGTCCAGCACGTAGGTCGGGCTCAATGTCGGGTTCTGCTTCACGCGCGCCGCGTACCACATCAGGAACAGGATCGTGACGGACGTCGTCGCCACCCACACGATCAGGCGATACCCGATCCCCGAAAACACGGGCACGCCCGCGATGCCCTGCGCGATGCCGACGTTGAACGGATTGAGGAAGGCGGCGCCGAAGCCGGCCTGCGAACCGAGGAAGGGGATCGACACGCCGGTGATGGTGTCGTAGCCGAGCGCCAGCGCCAGCGGCACGAAGATCAGCACGAACGGGATCGCCTCCTCGTTCATGCCGAACGTGGCGCCGCCCAGCGAGAACAGGGTGACGAAGACGGGAATCAGCGCGGCGCGCACGAGCGCCGAGTGCTCGTGCATGCGGGCGATCGAGCGGATGCCCGTGTCGATCGCGTCGGTCTTCTGCACGACGGCGAACGCGCCGCCGACGACCAGCACGAAGCCGATGATCTGCGCCGCCTCCACGAAGCCCTTGATGGGCGCCTTCATCAGCGCAACGAGGCCTTGGGGCGCGCTCTCGACATAGTGGAACGAGGCCGGGTCGATGAGCTGCTTGCCGTTCACGAGGTGCGTGTCGTACTTGCCGCCGGGGATGAACCACGTCGCGAGCGCGATCAGTGCGAGGATCGCGAACAGCAGCACGAAGGTATTGGGGATTCGCAGGCGCATGTTATTGGCTTAAAAGTGAACCCGAACGGAAGGGCGTCGTCCCCGCGATCTTACAGATGTGCATCCCGCGCAGCAGGTGGCGGTGTGCGGTGCTCGCGAACAGCAGGCCGTTGCGGCTCACATGCACGGTCGCCGTGGCGCCGGTGACCGGGTTGACGATGTCGGCGACGGCGTCGCCGGCCTTTACTTCGTCGCCCAGCGCCTTCAGGAACACGAGCACGCCCGTCTGCGGCGCATGCAGGGGCTCCACGGCTTCCAGCGGCGACGCCGCGCACCGCGGCGCGGGCAGGGCGTCGTGCGGGATGTCGACGATGCCTTCGCGCGCGAGGAACTGCAGCAGCGCGTGCGCATCCTGCTCCGCGTAATCGTAGCGCACGTCCATCTCGCCGCGCAGTTCGACCGTGACGGCGGCGCAGGCGGGCGGAATCGGGATCGACGGTCCGAAGTGCGCGGCCAGGTCCCACCACAGCCGGCTGCACGCCTCGTCGAACGGCTCGCCACCCGAACCGGCGGACAGCAGGTAGGCGCGCGCGCCGAGCAGCGTCGCCAGCGGTGCCACGCGGTCCGCCAGCGCGGGACCGGTATAGACATGCAGCAGCGCCTCGTTGTCGCAATGCAGATCGAGCACGATGTCGGCGTCGATCGCCATCTCCAGCAGCGTTTTTTTCAATACCTGCGTTGCATCCGTCGGTTCCCACCGTTCGACGGCGGCGCGTGCCTCGGCGCGGATCGCGGCCACGTTCGCGGCCGCATCCGGCCCGAGCCGGCCGGCCAGCGTGTCTTTCAATTCGCCGGCGACGTGGCGGAAGGCGCGGTTGAAATTGGTACCTGTGCCCAGGTCGAAGCGCCCGAACGGCGCGCCGTGCACGATCTGCGACAGCCCGATCGGATTCGCGGCCGGTACGAGGATCACCTCACCATGGATGCGGCCCGCCGCATCGAGTTGCTCCAGTTCGCGCCGCAGGACGTGCGCGACGAGCATCGCGGGCACCTCGTCCGCGTGCAGCGACGCCTGGATATAGACCTTGCTACCGCTGCCCGCGCGGCCGTAGTGGTACGACGTGAGCTGGTAGCTGGCGACGCCCGGTTCGGTCGCGATCGGATGGGTCTTCGTATGCATGCGGACGTGTCTCCTGGCGTCGGTCTGCGGCCGATTATGTATGAATTTTTACACAACGTAAATCGATGAAAGATTATTTTCAAAATGTTGTTGAGTTGAGCGCTGTAACTGTTTTACATTAAAAAACATTAACTCATTGACATCCGGTCACATGACTTCTGCCGTCCCGTCCAGCGCTTCGCCCGACATCGGTTTCGCCGAATCTTCGCTCGGCCAGTCGCTGCTGCGGGTGCTGGCGGAAGGCTCGGCGTCGAACCGCGCGATCGCGGATTACGTGCTGCGCAACCAGGTGCGCGTGACGGCGCTCGGCATCGAGGAACTGGCCGACGCGTGCGCCGTGTCGACGGCGACCATCAGCCGCTTTGCGCGCGACCTCGGTTTCAGGAATTACGCGGCGATGCGCGGCGCGGTGGCGGAGACGCTGCAATCGGTGTTGCAGCCCGTCGAAAAGCTGCGCAGCACGATCGCGCGCCGCGCCGCGAAAGCGTCGCCGGCGCTGGAAAGCCTCGGTTATGCGGAAGCGGCCATCACGGCCACGAGCCGCGCGCTGTCCGGCACGCAGATCGACCGCGTCGGCGCCGTGCTCACGAAGGCGCGCACCGTGTACGTGCTGGGGTTCGGCCTGTCGTCGTTCCTCGCGGGCGCGCTCGCGATGCACTTGCAGCCGTTCTGCCGCCACGTCGTCGAGGCGGCGGCGAGCGGCGGCACGGAAGTCGCGGCCAGTCACCTCGCGACCATCACCGACAAGGACGTGCTGGTCGTGATCTCGCTGCCGCGTTACACGCTGGACGCCGCGTCGCTGACCCGGTTCGCGCGCGATGCCGGCGCGACCATCGTCTCCATCACCGATTCGCCGGCGTCGCCGCTCGCCGAACTGGGGCATCACGTGCTGTACGCGCACAGCACGCACCCGGTGCTGCCCAGCAGTTCGAGCGCCGCGCTGGCCGTCATCGAGGCGCTGGCCGTGTCGCTGATGACGTCCAACAAGGCCAACGTGGCCAAGGCGGCCCGTCACACCGAGGCGATCGCCGCGTATCTCTACGGTGAACACCAGATTCGCAAGCTCGTCAAAAAAACCTGAGTCACCACAAGACACCAAGAGGGAGAGCACCGCATGACCAAGCACATTTCGAGAGCCCTGCAACCGACCATACTGGCGGCGGCCGTCGCCGTCTTGACGTCGCAGCACGCCACCGCGCAAACGCAGACGCAGGCGGACGAACCGAAGATGCACCGCGTGGAGATCACCGGCTCGTCGATCAAGCGCATCGACACCGAGACCGCGCTGCCCGTGCAGCTGATCTCGCGCGAGGACATCGAGAAGATGGGCGCGACCACGGCCGCGGAACTGGTCAAGAACATCAGCGCGAACACGGCGCCGGTGACGGACGGCCCGAGCATCACGGACGGCACGTCCGGCCAGCGCGGCCTGAACGGTGCCAACCTGCGCGGCCTCGGCGTGTCGTCGACGCTGATCCTGCTGAACGGCCGCCGTCTCGCCAACTTCGCGTCGCCCGGCGACAACTCGGGCGTCGATCTCAATAACATCCCGGCCGGCGCGATCCAGCGCGTCGAGGTGCTGAAGGATGGCGCATCGGCGATCTACGGGACCGATGCCATCGGCGGTGTGATCAACTTCATCACGCGCAAGGACTACACGGGCATCGACCTGGCCGCGTCGGCCGCGGGCACGCAGCAGGGCGGGGCGGGCAAGAAGACGCTGAGCCTCAGCGGCGGCACGGGCGATTTGACCACCGACCGCTTCAACGTGTTCGGCGTGCTCGACATCCAGCAGCTCGACCGCCTGCGTTCGGGCCAGCGCCGCTTCATTTCCGAGCATCCGCTCGCGACGACGCTGCCGGCGCAGATGTCCAGCAACACCTTCCCGGCGAATATCGACATCTCGGCCGCGCAGCGTGCCGCGTTGATCGGCGCGGGCCTGCTGCCGGCCGGCAGCCGTGCGAGCCGCGTCAACCCGAGCGCGCCGAAGTGCAATCCGCCCGCCACCGTGTATGCCGAGAAGGGGCCGGGCGGCGTGGCCGGCTGCAGCTACGACTACATGGAAGACACGGAGATCTATCCGGACTCGCGCAAGATCGGCTTCATCGGCCGCGCGACCTTCCAGCTCGATCCGGACAACCAGCTGTTCGCGGAGCTGGTGCAGACGCAGGCCAAGACCAAATACGTGCTGTCGCCGAACCCGGTGTCGACCCTGCGCAACCTGCCCGTCAGCATCCTGCCGGAGGCATACCGCAACGCACTGTCGGCGCCCGGCCTGCCCGCCACGGTCAACCGGATCCGCTACCGAATGGCGGAAGCGGGCAACCGCACCAACGACGTGACGAGTACCGGCCAGCGCCTGCTGCTGGGTGCCACGGGCACCCTGGGCGGCTGGGACTACGACGTGGCGCTGGGCCGCGCCGAGAACAAGGCCATCGACAAGTACGTCGACGGCTACTTCCTGTACGACCAGTTCGAGGCCGGCGTGCGTTCGGGCGCGATCAACCCGTTCGGGCCGTCGTCGCAGGCCGGCCGGGACCTCATCAACAAGATCCGGGTCAACGACGAAGCACGCAATGCGAAGGGCGTGTCGACTTCCCTCGACGGCAAGATGTCGCGCTCCCTGACGACGCTGGCCGGCGGCGACCTGGCGCTGGCTGTCGGCGGCGAACTGCGCCACGAACACCAGACGTTCAGGCCGTCGGACCTGCTGCGCTCGAATAACATCCAGGGGGACCGCGACAGCACCATTCCGGCCGGCGAGCTGGCCGACGTCGAGACGGCGGACAACACGAGAAAAGTGGCCTCCGTGTTCACCGAGGTGGTCGCGCCGTTCACCAAGGAACTCGAGATGCAGTTCGCGGTGCGCTACGACCACTACAGCGAAGTGGGCAACACGACCAATCCGAAGATCGGCCTGCGCTGGCAGCCGATGCAGTCGCTGCTGGTGCGCGCGTCCGCGGGCACGGGCTTCCGCGCGCCGTCGCTGTCGGACTTGAAGCGCCCGACGATCTTCGGCACGACGGCCGGCATCCTGACCGACCCGCAGTGCGTGAAGCAGGAAGGCAGCATCGACACGTGTACCGACCAGTGGAACGTGGAACGCCGCTCGAATCCGGACCTGAAGCCGGAAAAATCGCGCGAGTTCTCGCTGGGCGTCGTGTTCGAACCTGTTAAACGCACGAGTCTCTCGATCGACTACTGGAACATCGAGAAGCGCGACGTGATCAGCACCCTGGGCGAACAGGTCATCATCGAAAACCCGGCAGCGTACAACGGCAAGTACATCCAGCGCGACGAGGACGGCTTCATCTCCAACATCCTGCTGATGAAGGAAAACCAGGGCAAGCTCAGGACGTCGGGCTTCGACATCGCCGGCGACTGGCGTTCCGAGCGCGGACCGTGGGGCCGCTTCGGCGTGAACCTGTCCGGCACGCTGATCCTGCATTACGACCGCCAGTTCGGTCCGCAGGAACCGTTCCGCACGAACCTGGGCGTGTTCCTGAACGACCAGGCGATCCAGAAGTGGCGCCACCGCGTGAACTTCGAGTGGGACAACGGCCCGGTCACGCTCACGCTGGCGAACCAGTACTCGATGGGCTACACGGACCAGAACACGACCTACGACCCGTACACGGACACGCTGCTGGCGCCGAACCACGTGAAGTACTACTCGCTGTGGGACTTGACGGGCAGCTGGACGATCAGCAAGCAGCTCAAGGTGCGCGCGGGCGTCCTGAACATGTTCAACGCGGATCCGCCGTTCTCGAACCAGGCCTGGTTCTTCCTGGCCGGGTACGACCCGAGCTACACGGACCCGCGCGGCCGCAGCGCGTTCGTGAGCGTGAACTACTCGTTCCGCTGACATGCTGAAGAAACTGGGTGTCGCGCTGGCGCTGGCGGTATGCGCCGGCGCGGTGATGGCGGCCGACGCCGGGCCGCCGAAAGGATCGCTGGTCATCATCGGCGGCGGCCTGCGCGTCAACAACGCCGAGGTGTGGGAGAAGATCGTCGCGCTGGCGGGCGGGAAGGGCGCGCGCCGTAGCGGTTCAGCGCGTCCACCGTGAGCTGGGCTTCCTTCGCGGGCGTCTGCGCGGCCGTCGGGAGCACGGCGATGCGCGCGCCCTTCCCGCCCGCCAGCGCGACGATCTTCTCCCACACCTCGGCGTTGTTGACGCGCAGACGCCCGCGAAGGAAGCCCAGCTCACGGTGGACGCGCTGAACCGCTACGGCGCGCGCGCGTTCGTCGTCCCGGTCGCGCCCATGCTGGCCGGGACGGACGTGCGCAAGGCCGCGGACGATCCAGCGCTGGCCGACGCGATCCGCAAGGCCGGCGGCGCGTTCTTCACGGGCGGAGATCAAGCCCGCATCACGGGTTCGCTGCGGCGTGCGGACGGCAGCAACACGGCCGTGCTGGACGCGTTGTGGGCGCTGTACCGGCGCGGCGGCGTCGTCGCGGGCACGAGCGCCGGTGCGGCCATCATGAGCAGCACCATGTTCTACGACCCGCCGCTGGAAGTGATGCCCGTGCTGAAGAACGGCGTGGCGGACGGCAAGGACGTGGCGCCGGGCCTCGGCTTCGTCGGCGACGACGTCTTCGTCGACCAGCACCTGCTCGCGCGCGGGCGCTTCGGCCGCATGCTGCCCGCGATGCTGGCCAAGGGTTATACGCTGGGACTGGGCATCGACGAGAACACGGCGGCCGTCGTGGGACCGTCGCGCGACGTGACGGTGATCGGCTACCGCGGCGCGCTCGTGCTCGATCTGGCCGGGGCCACGACGGACAAATCGAAGCCGGGATTCAATCTCGCCAATGCACGCATCAGCTACCTGGACAGCGGCGACCGGTTCAACCTGGCCACGCGGACGTACACGCCGGGACCGGGCAAGGAGCCCGTGGACCGGCAGTACGTCGAGCACCGCGCGCCGATCTTTTATACGGACATCCTCGGCAACACGGCGGTCGCGGACCTGCTCGAGAAACTGGTGGACAGCGATCTGCAGCGGGCCGTCGGCGTGGCGTTCGAAGGGCCGGACAGCCAGTCGCCGGACCGCGGCTTCGAGTTCACGTTCACGCGCGTGCCGGACACCGCGGAATACGTGACCAACCGCGAGGATGCGTATTCGATCTACCGGATCCGGATGGACGTGCGGCCGGTGCGGGTGCACCAGCCGTTTTATACGGTGGAGTAGCAAGACTGTCGTTCCCGCCTGCGCGGGGACGACGTGGGTTACTTGAGCAGCGGTTTCAAGTATTTGCCGGTCACGCTGTCCGGATTGTCGGCCACGTCTTCCGGCGTGCCGTGCGCGACGATCGTGCCGCCGCCCGCGCCGCCTTCCGGACCCAGGTCGACGATCCAGTCCGCCGTCTTGACGACGTCCAGGTTGTGCTCGATGATGACGAGCGTGTTGCCCTGGTCGCGCAGGCGGTGGATCACCTTCAGCAGCAGGTCGATGTCGGCGAAGTGCAGTCCGGTCGTCGGCTCGTCGAGGATGTACAGCGTGCGGCCGGTATCGCGCTTGGACAGTTCCAGCGACAGTTTCACGCGCTGCGCCTCGCCGCCCGACAAGGTGGTCGCGCTCTGGCCCAGCTTGATGTAGCCGAGACCCACGTCCAGCAGCGTGTGCAGCTTGCGAGCGATGACCGGCACCGGCTTGAAGAACTCGTGCGCATCCTCGACCGTCATGTCCAGCACTTCGGTGATGTTCTTGCCCTTGTACTGGACTTCCAGCGTCTCGCGGTTGTAGCGCTTGCCGTGGCAGACGTCGCAAGGCACGTACACGTCCGGCAGGAAGTGCATCTCGACCTTGATCACGCCATCGCCCTGGCACGCCTCGCAGCGGCCGCCCTTCACGTTGAACGAGAAGCGGCCCGCGGAATAACCGCGTTCCTTCGCGGTCGGCACCGTCGCGAACAGGTCGCGGATCGGCGTGAACACGCCCGTGTACGTGGCCGGGTTCGAACGCGGCGTGCGGCCGATCGGCGCCTGGTCGACCGAGATCACCTTGTCGAAGTGTTCCAGGCCGTGGATCGCCTCGTGCGGCGCCGGTTCCGTCTGCGAACCGTACAGGTGGCGCGACAGGGCCGGGTACAGCGTATCGTTCACGAGCGTCGACTTGCCGGAACCCGACACGCCCGTCACGCACGTCAGCAGGCCTACCGGCAGCTCCAGCGACACGTTTTTCAGGTTGTTGCCGGTCGCGCCCGTGATGACGAGCTGGCGGTCCGGGTCGGCCTGCGTGCGCTTCTTCGGCACGTGGATCTTCTTCTTGCCCGACAGGTAAGCCGCCGTCAGCGACTCCTTGCTCTTCATGATGTCCTTGAGCGAGCCTTCGGCGATCACGGCGCCGCCGTGCACCCCCGCGCCCGGACCCATGTCGACGATGTAGTCCGCCGTGCGGATCGCATCTTCGTCGTGTTCCACCACGAGCACGCTGTTGCCGATGTCGCGCAGGTGCTTCAGCGTGGCGATCAGGCGGTCGTTGTCGCGCTGGTGCAGGCCGATCGACGGCTCGTCGAGCACGTACATCACGCCCGTCAGGCCGGAACCGATCTGCGACGCGAGGCGGATGCGCTGCGCTTCGCCGCCCGACAGGGTGTCGGCGCTGCGGTCCAGCGACAGGTAATCGAGGCCGACGTCGTTCAGGAATTTCAGGCGCGCGACGATTTCCTTGATCACGCGCTCGGCGATGTCCTTCTTCGCGCCCGTCAGTTTCAGGTCGTCGAAGTAGGTCAGGCAGTCGCGCAGCGGCGTCTTCGCGACTTCATAGATGGCGCGCTGCTGCTTGCCATTGCCGATCTTGACGTAGCGCGCTTCCGTGCGCAGGCGCGCGCCGCCGCACGACGGGCACTCCTTCTCGTTGATGAACTTCGCCAGCTCTTCCTTCACCGCCATCGAATCCGTCTCGCGGTAGCGGCGCTGCAGGTTGTTGACGACGCCTTCGAACGTGTGCTCGCGCATCACCGTGCGGCCACGCTCGTTCACGTACGCGAACGGCACCGACGTCTTGCCGGAGCCGAACAGCACGACGTCCTGCGCGGACTTCGGCAGCTGCTCGAACGGCTTGTCGAGGTCGAAGCCGTAGTGCGACGCGAGGCTCGTCAGCATCTGGTAGTAGAACTGGTTGCGGCGATCCCAGCCCTTCACGGCGCCGGACGCCAGCGACAGGTTCGGGAACGCGACGATGCGCTTCGGATCGAAGAACTCGATATGGCCCAGGCCATCGCATTCCTGGCAGGCGCCCATCGGGTTATTGAAGGAGAACAGGCGCGGCTCCAGCTCCTGCAGCGAATAGCCGCAGACGTTGCACGCGAACTTGTTCGAGTAGATGTGCTCCTTCTCCGTGTCCATCTCGTACGCGACGGCGCGGCCGTCCGCGATGCGCAGCGCGGTCTCGAAGCTTTCGGCCAGGCGCTGCTTGATCTCGGCATTCACCTTGATGCGGTCGATGACGACGTCGATCGTGTGCTTTTCCGTCTTCTTGAGTTTCGGCAGGTCGTCCACGTCGTAGATCTTGGCTGCGTGCGTGCCGCTCTGGATGCGGAAGCGGACGAAGCCCTGCGCCTGCATCGCTTCGAACAGGTCGCCGTGCTCGCCCTTGCGGTTCGCCACGACGGGCGCCAGGATCATCAGCTTGGTCCCTTCCGGCATGCCCAGCACGGCATCGACCATCTGCGACACGGTCTGCGCGGCCAGCGGCTCTTCCGGGTGATCCGGGCAGTAGGGCGTGCCGACGCGCGCGTACAGCAGGCGCAGGTAGTCGTGGATCTCGGTGACGGTGCCGACGGTCGAGCGCGGGTTGTGCGACGTCGCCTTCTGCTCGATGGAGATGGCGGGCGACAGGCCCTCGATCATGTCGACGTCCGGCTTTTCCATCAGCTGCAGGAACTGGCGCGCATAGGCCGACAGCGATTCGACGTAGCGGCGCTGGCCTTCGGCATACAGCGTGTCGAAGGCGAGCGACGACTTACCGGAACCCGACAGGCCGGTGATCACGATCAGCTTGTTGCGCGGCAGGTCGAGGTTGATGTTCTTGAGATTGTGCGTGCGGGCGCCGCGGATACGGATTTCTTCCATTGTTGTTTGAAGGCTTTCGAATGGTTGCGGGGCCGGCGCACGAATGGCACAGGTGAGCGGGCCGAACGGGAAAGCACACTAGTTTACCTGTTTTTATTTACAGTGGTATGCCGACCCTCGAAAAAGTCTGCGAGGCTTAACAGCATGATATGACGACCTGTCAAGATCTGCCGTTCCGGTATAACGTGCGCGTGTCGTATGTGGTCCGGGAGCGGGGCAATTCAATGGCAGACTCACCAGAAAACAGAAAAAATTTTCGGTGGTCCTATTGATGCATATCTCTTCCAAAATGGGCACTTTGGCCCCATCTACGAGGTCTGATCGGGTGCTGCGACCCGGGTGTCCGGTCAGTGCGGAACCAGTTGCTTTATGAGGCAACTGACCAGCATAATAGCGGACGCAATATCAACAGTTTCCCTCACGCTTAGTCTTCATGCAGAGTCAGGGATCATCCAAAGGAGCTTTACAAAATGGCATCAGTTAACAAGGTCATCATCGTCGGCAATCTCGGCCGCGATCCGGAAATCCGCTACATGCCGAGCGGCGACGCCATCGCCAACATCGCGGTGGCCACGTCCTACAAATCGAAGGACAAGAACACCGGCGAGCAGAAAGAGCTGACCGAGTGGCACCGCATCTCGTTCTTCGGCCGCCTCGCCGAAATCGTCGGCCAGTACCTGAAAAAGGGTTCGTCGGTCTACGTGGAAGGCCGCCTGCAGACCCGCAAGTACACCGACAAGGACGGCATCGAGCGCTACGCCACCGACATCATTGCTGAAAACATGCAGATGCTGGGCGGCCGCCAGGGCATGGGCGGC
>NZ_JBKYMO010000002.1:0-59773 GCF_047302915.1 Massilia sp. CT11-108
CGCCCAAACCGGCACCCGCGGCTCGTCCCGCGCCGGTGGTGGTCAAGGTGGCGGCGCCGGTGCGGCGTGATTGCGTCACCGTGCTCAACGGCCTGCGTGTGTCGCAGGAGTGCTTCTGAACTTCATCCAGGGTAAAGCCATGAACGGATGCTTGACGCCATCACCGCTGTTTCGCTGCCTGTTCGTCGCCGGCCTGGCGCTGGCGGCCGCCGGACCTGCAGCCGCGGCCGGCAAATCGAAAGCCCAGCCCGCAGACAACCCGACCGGCGCCGCGCCGCTGCGTGCCGAGGCCGGACCTAATTGCAAGGGCGAGGCCGCGAAGCCGGCCCAGCTGGCCCTGCAGATCGGCAAGTCCAGCCTGATGCGCCTGCCGGAACCGGTCCAGCACCGGAGCGTCGGCAACCCGCTCGTCGTGCAGGCGCTGATGGTGGCGCCCGACACGCTGTACATCGCCGGCGTCGACGTCGGCACGACCAACATGATCATCCAGGGCAAGAGCGGCCTGTGCAGCGTACTCGACATCACCGTGGCCATGGACCCGTCGGCCCTGCAGGCGATGCTGGCCACGGCCATGCCGGACGAGCACGACATCAAGGTGCTGGCCGCATCCGATGCGCTGGTGCTGACCGGCACCGTGAGCGACGCGAGTGCCGCGGCACGCGCCGTCGAACTGGCCTCCGCCTACGTGCGGCGTCCGCTGCGCGCACTGACGGTGCCCGACAAGGAAGACGCCGCGAGTCAGAACCAGCGCGAAAGCCAGAACCAGGGCGGCGCGGCGGCGGCCACCGCGCGGGTGGTCAATATGCTGGGCGTGCGCGCGCCCCAGCAAGTGCAACTGGAAGTCAAGATCGCCGAAGTGTCGAAGAGCCTGCTCGACCGCCTGGAAGGCGGCGCCAGGTGGACCTTCAGTTCCGGCAGTTGGGGCGCCATGCTGCTGTCGAATTTCATCACTGGCACGGCCCATGGAGCGCTCGCGGTGGGCAAGAGTGCCGACCGAAACTTCTCCGCCGCGGCCGAGAAACAGGATGGCCTGGTGCGCGTGCTGGCCGAGCCGAACGTGATGGCGATCAGCGGCCAGGAAGGCACGTTCCTCGTGGGCGGTAAATTCTATATCCCGGTCGCGCAGGACAACAACCGGGTAACGCTGGAAGAGAAGGAATTCGGCGTCGGCCTGCGCTTTACCCCGACGGTACTGGGCGGCGGACGCATCAACCTGCGCGTGGCGCCCGAGGTGTCCGAGCTGTCGCGCGAAGGCATCGGCCTGTCGGCGACGGGGTTCAACGGGACCGCCATCCTGCCGGTCGTGACGACGCGCCGCGCTACCACCACGGTCCAGCTGTACGACGGCCAGAGCTTCGCGATCGGTGGCCTGATCAAGAGCAACCTGGTCGCCAACCTGAAAGGACTGCCGGTGCTGGGCGAACTGCCCGTGCTGGGCGCCCTGTTCCGCAGTGCGGATTATCAGCAGGACCGCACGGAACTGGTGTTCGTGATCACCGCGCACCTCGTCAAACCCTTGTCCGGCAACGGCTACGCGCTCCCGACCGACAAGGTGGGGGAACCGTCGCGTGCCGGCGTGATGCTCGGCGGCTTCCTGGAAGGGCCGGCGCCGGCGACGCCAACGGCGTCCGTGTCGACCCCGGCGCCGGCCGCACCGCCTGCGCAGAGCGCGGGCGGCTTCGAACTGAAATAGGAGAGAGCGATGGCCATCGGATGCAAGCGAATCGCATGTGCGGCGCTGTCGGGCATGCTGCTGTACGGGTGCGACACGACCCCGCGTTTCAACGAACACTTCGGCACGGCCGTGCGCGCCAACGTGGCGGCGCAGGTACTCGATCCGACCGCTTCCGCCAATACGAATCCCGCCGCCGGCATGGAAGGCAAGGCCGCCGTCATCGCCCAGGAGCGCTACGAGAATTCGTTCAAGGAACCGGAGAAACCGATCAGGGCACTGGTCGTCGGCGGGGTGGGCAGCAAGTGAGTCGTCCGCGCTTTTTCAATGACATGATTTTGACCGAACGCCGTCCCAAGGACCACGATGAAAGCCTTTCTGATCAGCCGCGACACCCAGCTTTACGCGGAGATCGCCTCCCAGGGTGCCGCACGCGTACCGCCGCTGCATGTCGCCGCCAGCCGCGCCAGCCTGCGCGATGCGCTCGATCGTCCGCTGCCTGATGGTCCGAGCCTGATCATCGTCGATATCAGCGATGCGGATGCCGCCGACGGCGACCTGCTGGAACGCCTGACCCGCCACTACTCGGCAGCGCATTTCATGCTGCTGACCGACAATCATCACCCCGACCTCCTGATCCGCGCCATGCGCGCCGGCGTGCGCGAAGTGCTGCAACTGCCGCTGGTGCACCGCGCGCTGCATGAGGCGATCGACCGCATTGCAGCCAGCGCCGGCGTGGCCGCGACGCGCGACGGGAAGATACTCGCCTTCATCGCCTGCAAGGGCGGCAGCGGCGCCACCTTCATCTCCACCAATTTCGGTTATGCGCTGGCCACGCTGGCGGACAAGAAGGTGCTGCTGATCGACCTGCATCGCCAGTTCGGCGACGCCACGCTGTACGTGTCGGACCAGAGACCGGCCATGACGCTGTCCGACGTGTGCCAGCAGATCGCGCGCATCGACGGGCCGTTCCTGGAATCGTGCCTCGTCCACGTGGCGCCTGGCTTCGGCGTGCTGGCGGCCGCCGACGACCCGGGCCAGACGACCGAGGCGAAACCGGAACACATCGACACGATCCTGCGCGTCGCACGCCAGCATTACGACTACATCCTGCTCGACGTCGGGCGCCAGATCGATGCGGTGTCGCTGCGCGCTCTCGACAGCACCGACGCGATCTACCCGGTGCTGCAGCTGGCCCTGCCGGACATCCGCGACGCCCGGCGCCTGCTCGACATCTTC
The DNA here is from genome assembly GCF_047302915.1 of Massilia sp. CT11-108. NCBI lineage: Bacteria > Pseudomonadati > Pseudomonadota > Betaproteobacteria > Burkholderiales > Oxalobacteraceae > Massilia > Massilia sp. CT11-108. The sequence goes on from NZ_JBKYMO010000002.1 coordinate 2,912, forward strand.
CGCTCGCTCGGCTATCTGACGGACCACATCCGCCTGATCGTCAACCGCTACGAAAAGGGCGGCAAGCTGCGCCTGGCGGACCTGCACGCGGCGCTGGGCGCAGAAGTGCTGCACACCGTCCCCAACGATTACATCGCCGTCACCGACTCCGTCAACCAGGGCATTCCGGTGCTGCAGCTGTCGCGCGGCAGCGCCGCCGCGCGCAGCCTGGCCGACCTGGTCGAAGTGGTGACCGCACGTCGCATTCCCGAGGCGAAGGGTCTGTTCGACCGCCTGTTCGGGCGCGGCGAAGACGATTGATCTTTTCAAGGAGCCGTCCATGTCCCTGCGCGAACGCCTGTCCGTGACGGACGAGGAGCGCCAGCATCAGCCCGTTGCGGCTGCGGCGCTACAAGCCTATGCGGAACTGAAGAAAACGATGCACCAGATGATCCTCGACCGGATCGACCTGGAGCGCCTGAAGCGCCTGACGAGCGAGCAGTTCAAGCACGAGCTGGCGCTGCTGGTCCAGCGCATCATCGAGGAAGAGCGCATCGTGCTGAACCAGCAGGAGCGCCACCACCTGGTGCTCGACATCCAGCACGAGATGCTCGGCTTCGGCCCGCTCGAACCGCTGCTGAACGATCCGACCATCTCGGACATCCTCGTCAACACCTACGACAAGGTGTACGTCGAACGGCGCGGCCGCCTGGAGCTGACCGACGTGGCGTTCCACGACAACGCGCACCTCATGAAGATCATCGAGAAGATCGTCTCGCGCGTCGGCCGGCGCGTGGACGAATCGAGTCCGATGGTCGACGCGCGCCTTCCGGACGGTTCGCGCGTCAACGCGATCATCCCGCCGCTCGCGGTCGACGGGCCGCTGGTGTCGATCCGGCGCTTCGGCGCGACGCCGCTCACGGTACAGAACCTGCTCGACTATAAAAGCGTCACGCCGCCGATGATCAAGGTGCTCGAGAGCCTCGGCCTCGCCAAGGTGAACATCCTGATCTCGGGCGGCACCGGCAGCGGCAAGACGACGATGCTGAACCTCATCTCCGGCTTCATTCCGGGCAACGAGCGCATCGTGACGATCGAGGATGCGGCCGAACTCCAGCTGCGCCAGCCGCACGTCGTGCGCCTCGAGACGCGCCCCCCCAACATCGAAGGGAAGGGCGAAGTGACGCAGCGCGCGCTCGTGCGCAACTCGTTGCGCATGCGCCCGGACCGCATCATCCTGGGCGAGGTGCGCGGACCGGAAGCGCTGGACATGCTGCAGGCCATGAACACGGGCCACGAAGGCTCGCTCGCGACCATCCACGCGAACACGCCGCGCGACGCCCTGGCGCGCCTGGAAAACATGGTCGGCATGGCCGGCGTGAGCCTGACGCCGCGCGCCATCCGCCAGCAGATCGCTTCCGCCATCACCGTGATCCTGCAGGCCTCGCGCCTGGCCGACGGCACGCGCAAGGTCGTCAGCATGCAGGAAATCACCGGCATGGAAGGCGACATCATCTCGATGCAGGAAATCTTCCGCTTCGAGCAGACGGGCATCGACGCCGACGGCAAGGTGCAGGGGCATTTTTGCGCCACCGGCGTGCGGCCGCGCTTCGCCGACCGGCTGCGCATGTTCGGCGCCGCGGTGCCCGAGGACACCTTCGATCCCGACCGCGTGTTCACCTGAACCGCATCGCCGCGAAAGTCACGCATGGACATCCTCTTCTACGGATTCATCGTCTTCCTGTTCGCCGCCGTCATCCTCGGCATCGAAGGCGTCTATCTATGGTGGGTGAGCACGCATGGCGCCAGCGCCCAGCGGATCGCACGCCGGCTGCAGCTGATGTCGGGGAACCAGGGCCGCAGCGCCGAACGCATCTCGATCCTGAAGTCGCGCCGCTTCGGCCGGCACGATCTCGTCGACCGCCTGCTGCAGCGCTTCCGCTTCGCGCACCGCCTCGACAGGCTCCTGGTGCAGTCCGGCATCGCGTGGTCGGTCGAGCGCTTCCTGCTGTGCTCCGTCGCGACGATGCTGGCGGCCACCTACCTCGTGATGCAGTGGCCGATGCCGCTGCCGGTGCGCCTCGCGATCGTCCTGCTGTGCGTCCACGTGCCGCTGCTGCTGGTGCGGCGCGCGCGCATGCGCCGCCTCGTGCGCATCGAGGAGCAACTGCCCGACGCCGCCGACTTCATCGCGCGCGCGCTGCGTGCGGGGCACTCGTTTTCAAACGTGCTGCAAATCGTCGGCAACGAATTGCCGGAACCGCTCAGCGGCGAGTTCCGCATCGCGCGCGAGGAAATCAACTACGGCGTGCCGCTGGGCGAAGCGTTGCACAACATGGCGGCGCGCATTCCGCTGACCGACCTGCGTTACCTCGTCATCGCCATCCTGATCCAGCGCGAGACCGGCGGCAACCTGGCCGAGATCCTCAGCAACATCGGCCACATCATCCGTGGCCGGCTGCGGCTGGCGGCGCAGGTCCGCGTGCTGTCGGCCGAAGGGCGCATGTCGGCCTGGATCCTCGGGCTGCTGCCGTTTGCCGTGGGAGGCATGCTGGTACTGGTGAATCCCACGTACGTCAAGGTGCTGTGGACCGATCCGCTGGGCGTGAACATGCTTTGGACGGCGCTGGTCATGATCATCATCGGCGTGATCTGGCTGAAGAAGGTGATCCGCATCCACATCTGAGGAGACATCGATGACTCGCGCGCAGTTGCTGTTCCTGTTGATCGTCTTCGTGGTCGTCTGCTGCCTCGCGTGGCTTGCGGCGGTGCTGTTCGCGCCCGCCGCACTGCGTGCCCGGCTGGCGAGCTTCATGGGCCGTGCGAACGAGGACCAGACGGAACGCAGCGGCTGGATCGAACGCGTGGCGCGCGCCGCCAAGCCGCTCACCAAACTGTCGGTGCCGGAGGAGGGCTGGGAAAAGTCGGCGCTGCGCACGCGCTTCATGAACGCCGGCTGGCGCAACCCGGCGGCGCCGACGCTGTACTTCGCATCGAAGACGGCCCTCGCGCTGGGCCTGCCCGCGCTGGTCGGCATCGTACTGGCGTTCGTGCCCGCCACCATCGCCGAGCTCGGCATACTGTTCCTGCTGCTGCTCGCGGCGACGTGCGGCTACTACCTGCCGAACACGATCCTCGACCGCGTCATCAAGCGCCGCAAGCGCGACATCTTCGAGAACATTCCCGACGCGCTCGACCTGCTCACCGTGTGCGTGGAGGCGGGCCTGAGCCTCGAGCGCGCGTTTGTCAAGGTCGCCGCCGAGATCCACATCAAGAGCGTCACGCTGGGCCAGGAATTGCAACTGGTGCTGATGGAGATGCGCGCCGGCTTCAGCAAGGAAAAAGCGTTGCGCAATTTCGCGCTGCGCGTGGGGCTGGACGACGTCGACTCGCTCGTCGCCATGCTGATCCAGTCCGAGCGCTTCGGCACCAGCATCGGCGACGCCTTGCGGGTGTATTCGGAAACGCTGCGCGGCAAGCGCCGCATCGTGGCGGAAGAGGCGGCCGCCAAGATCGGGCTGAAACTGTTGTTTCCCCTCATCTTCTGCATCTTCCCGACCCTGTTGGTGGTACTGCTGGGGCCTGCCGGCATCCAGATTACCAAGCTCTTCGGCAGCGCCCTCGGTCATTCCAACTGAACGAACGGAGATTGTCATGCGCGCCCGTACCCGTCTCTACAACCTGCCATTGTTGTGCAGCGGCGTGCTGCTGCTGGCCTGCAGCAGTCCACCGCCGCAGCCGTACGCCGGCCCGCCCGCATCCCCGGCGGCGGACGACAGTTATCTGCAAGGCCGCAACCTGTACCTCGCGCGCCGCTACGGCGACGCGATCACCGCCTACCAGGCCGCACTGCGCGTCGACGCCAGGCACGTCAATGCGCGCAACGGGCTGGCGATCGCCTACGCCGAGCAGCGCGATTTCGCGCGCGCGATCCCGATCTGGCGCGATCTGACCCGTGACGTCACCATGGCATCCGGTCCCGCATCCGCTTTCCTGTTTTCCAACCTGGGCTATGCCTACCTGCTCAGCGGCGACCTCGACGCGGCCCAGGTCGCGCTCGAAAAAGCCTGCCTGCTCGATCCGCTCAACCACCGCGCCTGGCAATACCTGGGCGAGACGCTGCTCAAGGTGGGCCAGGAAGAGCGCGGCCAGCAGATGCTGCGCCAGGCCGAAGCCTTGCGCGAACACGACTTCCGCGCCGATTATGCGACGGCGAACGGCGGCACGCGCCTGCCGGCCATCGAGCAGGCGGTCCGGACCGACCGACGCCCCGACGACGACGCATGGGCGTCCGTCGAAGTGATCCGCAGGGACGACGGCATCCTCGAATTACGCCGCACGCCGGCAAACGCCGCCGCGCTGCACAGCGCGCCCGTCGATGGCGCGGCCGCCCAGCCGCTCGCGCCGGAAGCGGTCGCCAGGCTCGAGATCAGTAACGGCAACGGCCGCCAGGGCCTCGCGCGGCTCGTATCGCGCCAACTGAGCGATCCGGGACTGAAAGTGGTGCGCCTGACCAATGAAAAACGATTCGACGTGCGCCAGACGCGCGTCGAGTACCAGCCGGCGTTCCGGATGGCGGCGGAACGCCTGGCCCGGCATGTCGGCACGGGCGAGCCGGTCGAGGTCGGCCTGGCAGGGCACGCCGACGTGCGCCTCGTCATCGGCCACGATTTGCCGCTGCAGCGCATCGTCGCAAGACCGCCGACGGGTCCGCTGATGGCGCAGGCTGGCCGGGCCGATACCCCCTGAACGTGACAGTGCCGTTTTCACAACAGTAGCGGGCGACAGACTCCACCGAAATTCGGAATAATAAAATTCTTGATAACTCGGGAGAATCGCCATGAAGCTCACTCGTTTTCAGTCCGCCATTGCCCAGTCAGTTCTCGCAACCTCGCTGCTGGTGTCGCTCGCAGCCTGCGCGCCGACGCCGACCCGCGAAGGCACGGGCGAATACATCGACGATTCCGTGATCACCGGCAAGGTGAAAGCGGCGTTTGCCGCCGATCCGACCGTCAAAGCGACCCAGGTGCAGGTGGAAACGTTCAAGGGCACGGTGCAGCTGAGCGGCTTCGTCGATTCGCGCGAATCCGCCCAGAAAGCCGTGGAAATCGCGCGTGGCGTGAACGGCGTGAAGGCTGTCAAGAACGACACGGTCATCCGCTGACTTATTGCCAGCTCACCTTGCCGAAACCATTCGTCGTCGCGTTGCGCGTGGCCGGCTTGCCGTAGACGGTGGCCGAGCCCATGCCGCTTAGATTGACGTTGGCCGCCGTTTTCGCGTACACGCTGGCGCCACCGAGGCCGGTCATATCCAGGTCGACGGTTTCTGCGCGTAATTGTTGAGCGTCGAGACCGCCGACGCCGCCCAGTTGCGCGCGCAAGACCTTGGTCTGGCCGGCCACGGTGATATGGCCGGCGCCGCCCAGGTGCAATTCGATGCGGTCGGCCTGGCCGGGATTCAGCGTGAGACCGCCGACGCCGCCCAGGCGCGCGTCGACGTCGCGATATTGTCCCGTGAAGCGCACGGCGCCGGCGCCGTCCAGTGCGAGCTTCAGCTTGTCGCCGCTGAAGCCGGAGACCTCGCTCGATCCAGCGCCCTGCGACACGAATTCACGCAGGTTCGGCACGGTAAGATCGGCGCGCAACTCGTTCTTGCTGTTGCCTTCGAAACGGGTATTGTTTTCCATGTCGATCACGAGCGTGTCGCCGCGCTGCGTGGTCGTTACCTTCGTCACATAACGGCGTTCGCCGGACACCACGAGCGACGGCGTCGGTCCCTGGTGCAGGTTCAGGCGGATCACGCCGCCCAGGCGTACCTTCGATACGTTCGCATCCACGGTGCGGTTTTCGCGGACGAGGTCGTCGGCCAGGGCATGCGCGCTCAGGGCCAGGGTCGTGGCGAGGAAGGCGCTCTTGATCAGGTTGTTCATGTTCGGGGTCTCCAAATAGTGGTCTGATGGAATCACTATAGGCAAACACCTCGTAGGCAACCTGTCGATTGCGACAGAACGCAGCATTGGCGGTACAGGCCGTGAAATCGCCGCGCCATGCTGCCCTCAAGCATGCACGTCGTCCCAGGACAGGCCGAAGCGCGCCAGATACTTCTTGAGACGGTCAGCATCGTTCGGCTGGCGCTTGGCCGTGCGCGAGACGGCGAACAGCTTGCGGCCCGCGTCCGACAGCGACTGCGACTGGCGGCAGATCCCCACCACGGCCTGCAGTTGCAGTGCGTCGAACTGGTCGAGCTGCGCCGCCGCGTCCGTGCCCAGCAGCGCGTCGAGATCGGTCGCTGCCTGGGCGACGTCGCGGAAGGGCCGCCAGAGCTGCCGCAAGCGCTTGATTTCGTCCTCGACGATGGCGTCGTTGATCCGGCCGGACTCGGCCAGCGTTGCCATGCGGGTGATCGACGCGGAGAGGTCGCGGAAGTTCCCCGTCCAGCGCGCTTCCTGCGACATCGCAAACCGCATGTAGCGGTCGCGGGCCTCTTTGTTGAAGCGGACCATCTGCCCATGTTCGGCGCCGAATTCGCGCAACAGGTACTCGATGTTCGGTTCGATGTCTTCGCCGCGCTCGACGAGGCCCGGCAATTCATACGTCCACAGATTAATCCTGGCAAACAGGTCTTCACGGAAGCGGCCATGGGCGACCTCGCGGCCCAGGTCGCGATTGGTGCCGGCGATCAGCTGGAAGTCGCTGTGCACCTCGTGGTCGCCGCCGACCGGCAGAAAACGCTTCTCCTCGATCGCCTTGAGCAGCATGGCCTGTTCATCGAGACCCAGTTCGCCGATCTCGTCCAGGAACAGCACACCCTTGTCGGCCGTGCGCAGCAGACCGCTGCGCTCCGACATCGCGCCCGTGAAAGCGCCCTTGACGTGGCCGAACAGCGTCGAACCCGCGCCGTCGCCATGCAGCGTCGCGCAATTGATCTCGACGAAGCGTCCAGCCGCTCGGCGGCGCGTCTTCTTGAGCTCGTACAGGCGACGCGCGAGGAATGATTTGCCGGCGCCGGTGGGCCCCATCAACAGGATCGGTGCGCGCGACTTGATCGCCACGCGCTCGATCTCGTCGATCATCGTGTTGAAGCGCACGTTGCGGGTGGCGATGCCGGATTTCAGGAACGCCACGGCATCCTGCTGTTCCCGCGAGAAGCGCCGGGCGATCTGGTCATATTTCGACAGGTCGAGGTCGATCAGCGCCAGCGTGCCGGGCGCACCGGGCGCATGCCGGCGCGGTGGCGACGTCTGCAGCAGGCAACCCGGGAAATAGCGCGCTTCGGTCATCAGGAACATGCAGATCTGGACCACGTGCGTGCCGGTCGTGATGTGGACCCAGTATTCCTCCCGGTCGGGCTCGAATGGATAGGCGCGCGCGAAGTCGAACAGGGCGCCGTAGACCTGCTCGAAATCCCAGGGATCGTCGATATCCACCCGGCGCGGCACGATGCTGGTTTCCGGCGATACGGTGCCGATGTCCTGCATGACCTGGTCGAGCAGCGGAGTCGGCTCGCCGTTGTACAGCAGTTCCAGGCGGTCGATGACCACATCCTCATGCTGCGTCAACGCGACGGTCGGCCGCCATTTCTCCCAGCGCGCGCTGCCCTTGCCGTTGTCGAGCTGGGTGCCGATGAAGCCGATGACCACGGTGTTCTTCTTTTTCATGAATATAAACTTTTATAAATCAGGATAAATTTATCATGAAAATCCGGCCCTGCCGCAGCGACGGGCCGACAATAAATGTTCTGGATAATCAGCGGCTTGGCGCCATCTTCAGGACGCGACGAGGAGGTGGCACGCCGTTTGCAATGGAAGGGGTAGAGCAACGAGACACACATGGGGAGAGCAACGATGAAATCCGAACACTACGATGTCCTGAACGTGGACGGCGGCCGTCCGGTCAAGATGTGGACGCGCGGCGTCCCGGTCGAGGAAGGTGCCAAACAACAGCTGGCCAACACGGCGCGCATGCCGTTCATCTACAAGCACATGGCGGCGATGCCCGACGTCCACCTGGGCAAGGGCTCGACGATCGGCAGCGTGATCCCGACGCTTGGCGCCGTGATCCCGGCCGCCGTCGGCGTCGATATCGGCTGCGGCATGATGGCCGCCAAGACGACCTTGAGCGCGAACGACCTGCCCGACAACCTGGGCTCGCTGCGCAGCGCCATCGAGCGCTCGGTGCCGCACGGGATGTCGCCGAAGACGCGTGGATTCAAGGGACGCGACAAAGGATCGTGGGACACCCCGCCGCAGGCCGTCGACCAGGCGTGGATGGCGCTGAAGGACGAGTTCGACGTCATCTGCCAGAAGACGCCGAAGCTGAAGAACACGAACAACTACAAGCACCTGGGGACACTTGGCACCGGTAACCACTTCATCGAGATCTGCCTGGACGAGCAGGGCTTCGTGTGGTTCATGCTGCACTCCGGCTCGCGTGGCGTCGGCAATGCGATCGGCTCGCACTTCATCGAAGTCGCCAAGCAGGACATGCGCACGCACCTGGCGAACCTGCCCGACCAGGACCTGGCCTATCTGAAGGAAGGCACACAACACTACGACGACTACGTCGAAGCGGTCGGCTGGGCGCAGAAGTTCGCACGCATGAACCGCGAAGTGATGATGCAGAACCTGATCGCGGCCGTACGCACGGTCATCAGGAAGCCGTTCGAGACGCACGTGGAAGCGGTGAACTGCCACCACAACTACGTGCAGAAGGAACATCACTTCGGCATGGACGTGCTGGTCACGCGCAAGGGCGCCGTGTCGGCGCGCGAGGGCGAGCTGGGTATCATTCCGGGATCGATGGGCGCCAAGAGCTACATCGTGCGCGGCAAGGGCAACCCGGAGAGCTTCCACAGCTGCAGCCACGGCGCCGGCCGTACCATGAGCCGTACCGAGGCCAAGCGCCGCTATTCGGTCGACGACCAGGTACGCGCCACCGAGGGCGTCGAATGCCGCAAGGATGCCGGCGTGATCGACGAGATCCCGATGGCCTACAAGGACATCGACGCCGTAATGGAAGCACAGAGCGACCTCGTCGAGGTTGTGCATACCCTGAAGCAGATCGTCTGCGTCAAGGGATGAAATGAGAGGATGAAAGGACATGGCATGATCGAACTGGATGGCGCGGCCGGCGAGGGCGGCGGCCAAATCCTGCGCAGCGCGCTGACGCTCGCCATGATCACGGGGCGGTCCTTCCGCATCCGGAACATCCGCGCGAACCGCGCCAGGCCCGGCCTGATGCGCCAGCACCTCGTGGCCGTGCAGGCGGCCTTGCAGGTGTGCGGGGGCGACGCGACGGGCGCCGCACTCGGCAGCCAGGACCTGACGTTCGTGCCGGGGCCGATCACCGGCGGCGACTATGAATTCGCCATCGGCACGGCCGGGAGCTGCACGCTGGTGCTGCAGACCGTGTTGCCGGCCCTGCTGAAGGCGAATACACCGTCGACCTTGCGGCTCGCGGGCGGGACGCACAACCCCATGGCGCCGCCCGTGCAATTCCTGCAGCGCGCCTGGTGCCCGCGCCTGGCCGAGATGGGCGCCCGCATCGACATCCACCTGGAGCGTTTCGGGTTTTATCCGGCCGGCGGCGGCATCGTCGTCGCCCGCGTGGAGCCATGCGCGCTGCTCCGGCCGCACATGTGGATGACGCGCGGCGAGCGCCGTGCCGCGTACGCCGAGGCGTTCGTGGCCGGCATTCCGGGACGGGTCGGGCAGCGCGAACTGGAATGCATCGGCAGGGCCATGAACTGGGGCGAGGACCAGCTACTGATACGCGCCCTGCCGGCCGATCAGGGTCCGGGCAATGCCTTGATGCTGACCCTCGACTACGAACACGCGACGGAGGCGTTCACGGCGTTCGGCGAAAAGTCCGTCACGTCCGAACAGGTGGCGCGCCAGGTCGTGCAGCGCGCGCGCAAGTACCTGATGTCGCACGCGGCATTCGCGGAATATCTTGCCGACCAGATGATGCTTCCGCTCGCTCTGGCCGGCGGAGGGGGTTTTACGCTGGACGAGGTGTCGATGCATGCGCGTACCAACGCACAGGTGATCGAGACGTTCCTGCCTGTGCGGTTCACGTTCGATCGGCTTGATGGTGTCGACCGCTGTACGGTAATGCGCAATGATGTCGGATAACTTTACATTCTCTGGGCATAAAATAAATTCCTTATGTAAATCAATTGCATTTTTATGTGGCACAGCTTTTGCTGCCTTTTTCGGTGTCTACTGACCTGGGAAGCAAAATGAAATTGAGAACTTTCGCCGGCATGGTGGCGCTGGCCGCTGCGACGACTGCCGCACAGGCAACCAACCTGTCCTTTACAGGGGCGTTCAGCCATGACAACGACGTGCAACGCTTTACGTTCACGGTGAGCGGCACGTCGACCGTGACCCTGCGCAGCTGGTCGTACGCCGGCGGTGTGAATGCGCACGGCGATACGATCGCCCGTGGCGGCTTTGACCCGATCCTGTCGCTATTCGACGGTACGGGTGCCAAGCTTTACGAGCAGGATGATGCGGACTGCGGCGACGTCGCCGCCGATCTCATGACGGGCCGCTGCTATGACGTGAACTACAAGAGTGCGCTGGCGGCCGGGACCTACACGGTGACGGTCCAGCAGTTCAACAACTTCGCCGCCGGATCGAACTTGGCCGATGGCTTCGCGCGCGATGGCGTGGCCAATGAGAACTTCCGCAACGGCTTCGTCGACTCGGCCGGCGACAAGCGCGATGGGCACTGGGCATTCGATATCCTGAACGTCGACACGGCTGCCGTGACGCCGCCGGCGGGCGTGCCGGAGCCGGCGTCGCTGGCGCTGCTGGGTATCGGTGTTCTCGGGCTGCTGCGCCGCAAGCGTTCGTAAGCTTCCCTGAACGCCCAAACACAAAAGGGTTACGTGCGTGAGCGCGTAACCCTTTGTTTTTACCGCTGAATCTTGGTGCCGGCTGCAGGACTCGAACCCGCCACCTGATGATTACAAATCACCGAACTGAGCCATTTCGAGTTGTTGATCGTAGTTGATCGTTAGAGGGAAATCCTTTGTGAATCATGTGCTTAATGCATATAGCTCGGTTTTCTGTGTGGAATTGTGTTGATCTATGTATGCTAAAATTCCCTACATAGCCACTACATGAAGGGAGCCTCGATGAGATGGGACAACTTTACGAGTGCCCGAGTCGAGGCCTTCAAGTGCGTTGAAGGGCGTCAGCAGAGTATTTATTGGGACGGCAAGACTCCCGGTCTGGGCCTCAGGGTCACCGCCAAGGGCGCCAAGTCCTACATCTTTGAAACTACACTCAACGGTAAGACGCTCCGAATCACGATCGGAGACGTGCGTACCTGGTCCATCTCTCAGGCACAGGCCAAAGCTACAGTCTACAAGGCGCAGACTGACAGTGGCATCGATCCACGGAAGATACTTGCAGATCAGATTGCTGCAGAAGAGGCAGCTGAGCTAGAGCGCGTCAGGACCGAAGAGGCGACCGCGGCGGCGGCTGTTCGCGACGCAGTCACGTTGGGCGACATCTGGCCTGACTACGTTGCTGATCGAATGGCGACACGAACCGGCGGTTGGTCTGATCACCATGTGCGTGCTCACAAGCAGATGATGCAGGAAGGAGGCCAGCCGGTTAAACGCGGTTCGAAGCTGACACAGCCTGGGCCATTGTCCTCATTGGCAAGCGTCCGGCTTGTCGACCTCACGACTGATCGCATTGAGCAATGGGCAAAGGAAGAGGCAAAACATCGCCCATCCAGCGCGCGGCTCGCCTGGCGTCTTCTAAAGGCCTGCATGAACTGGTGTGGCGAACACAAGACCTATTCCAGCATGGTCACGGGCAATCCCACGAAAAGTGCCCGCACGCGGGAGAGCTTGGGCAAACCAAAAGTGCGCAACGACGTGCTTCAGCGTGAGATGTTGCAGGCATGGTTTTCGGCTGTACGTCAGATCGGCAATCCCGTTATCTCGGCCTATCTCCAGATACTGCTGCTGATCGGAGCGCGCCGGGAAGAGCTGGCCGCGTTGAAATGGGACGACGTGAACTTCCAATGGAACAGTATCAAGCTATCCGACAAGGTCGAGGATTTCAGAATGGTGCCGCTGACGCCGTATGTCGCGGCTCTCATGGCCTCGCTGCCGCGGCTTAAAGACAATCCCTACGTGTTCTCGAGCTCGGGTTCGGCGTCAGGGTATATTGCTGAGCCTCGCTATGCGCACAATCAAGCTGTCGCTGTGGCTGGCTTACCGCCGCTGACTCTGCATGGGTTGCGACGATCGTTTGCCAGCTTGAGCGAATGGGTGAAGACTCCTCCAGGAATCGCAGCGCAGATTCAGGGGCATGCGCCGCAGGGAGTCCGCGAGCAGAACTATATCCGCCGGCCGCTTGATCTCCTCCGGATCTGGCACGTTGAGATCGAGAATTGGATGCTCGAACAGGCCGGCATTGAAAGTAAACCGTCTGCCGTGTCGCTTCAGCTCGTCAAGACCGTGTAAATAGCTTTGCCTGTTTTTGAACAGGCTGTAGGTTTGGCAGTGCCTAGCTTTAGCGGGCGAAAAGGTGGCTCCCTTACCACCCTGGCACTGCCTCCATTTTTAAGGGGCGTTTGAGGGAACGCGAGCATGGTTGAAGAGCATTCGATTCCGCTGCAAGAGCTAGAACGCTGGCATCAGGCTCCCGAAGTGGAGCCCGGCATTCGGTTCGTCAAAATCCAGCTTTGCAACACGCTGGAAGTCACTATGGACTTTGCTGATTTCTTGGAAGAGGTCGATGAAAGACTAGGCCGGTGGGGGCAGGGTCAGTACACACTCAAGGAAGCAGCGCAAGTTCTATCTAAAGCCTACCCAGGGAAGATCGATGCAGATTCCTTGTGCAAGCAGCTGGAGAAAGCTATCCAACGCGGAAAGCTTGTCATCAGGGAGCACGGGGTACGTCTCGAGCAGGAAGACGTGCCACAGGGGAGGTTGGGGCGGCAGACCGTTGAAGTTCGGGACTTGAACGAGTGGCTCGAAAAGGAGGGCAGTCCCTATCGGCTTTCCTATCCCTACGACGAGCAAGAGCAGGACGAGGAAACGGAAGTGGTGAGGGATATGGCCGCCGTGCATTCAAGCGAGCAGCCGGCCGCGCGTGACGCGGAGATCCGCGAAAACCGAAATGCTGCGCTAGCCAGTCAGCCACGAGGGGCTAAAGGCCTGATTCTGGAGCACTGGGACAAGGTTGAGGCCAGATACGGCCCGCAGGCAAACGGTACTCAAGTGCTCAGGGTCTTGAGCCAATTTCTCGATGGCGCCGACAAAATGCCAGAGCTTAAGACCATCCAGAACCATCTTTCGGCATTGAGGAACGCGAAACTCATTCCCTAATTTTTTCCCGAGACATTCCCGGGAGTTTCCTACTTTCCCGGCTCCCACCGCCGGGAAATGTCCGTGCATAAAGTCCGTATCACCTTCAACAAAGATAGGTGATACGAAATGATCGTAACCCGCGCAACCTCCCCCAAACTTGCAAGCGTTCCTGAAACGCTAACCACTGCTGAAGCGGCAGTAGCCTTGAATCGCAAGCCTCAGACCTTACGCATGTGGGCTTGCAATGAAAACGGCCCGATTCGTCCAGTTCGTGTGCATGGGCGCCTAGCTTGGCCTGCAAACCAAATCGCAGCCCTCCTGAACGGAGGCGCTCATGCCTAATCGCCAAAACAAAAACGCCTCCACGAGGGGAGGCGCTCATGTCGATCAAGCTGGCGGGCTGAAGTCGACAAAACAAACTGCAGTCTTCAACTGCAGCCCACAGAATATCACAGCGGTGTGTGAGGAACTTGCACGTAACGGCGTCGCCCTTCTGGGTACCTCCGGCACCACTCAGCGTGAAACCCTGCGTCGCGCGTTGGAGTTTCGCGGCGCACGCGGGCTCAACACCTATGAAGGCACAGCAGCGGGCTACATGCGCTTGGCCACTAGGGTTAAAGAACTCAAGGACGCATGGGACATCTACACGCTGTCGGAGGACGTGCTTGGCCCTGATGGGCTCCTGCATCGAGGCGTTGCTCGCTACGTGCTGATGGGCCGGCGCAAGGACACGCCACCCCCGCAAGGGGAACTTGAGCTGGTTCCGGCATGAATACCCAGCTCCTCGCCATCAAGAACTGGAACACGTTCCAGCACTACGGCAAGCGTAATCCGCCCTGGATCAAGCTGCACAGGGCCATCCTCGACGATTACGCTTTCTGTGCCCTGCCTGACGTCTCCAAGGGCCATCTCATGCTGCTGTGGCTATACGCTAGCCAGAACAACGGCACGGTGCCGCACGACGTCCCATTCCTTGAACGGAAGCTGTCGATCACCGGGCTGGATCTCAGTGTCCTGATTGAGCATGGCTTTCTGATCGCGCAGGGCGCCGCTAGCGTCAAGCTTGCGAAGGGATAGCACATGGACAACACGTCAATTGCTAGCAATGTGCTAGCGCCGCGCTATCCACTGACGAGCACCTCAGAAGAGTGCGCTAGCAGCTTAGTTGCAACTCAGAAGAGAAGAGGAGAGTTAACGGCGAAAAACCAGCCCAGCCAAGGCGGTGCGGCTTCCCCGTTGCTGACCCTACGCCCGTATCAGTCCGCAGCCGTCCAAAACCTCCGCCTATCCCTGGCCGGGGGCGTGCTGCGCGAGATGCTCTGCAGCCCGACCGGCAGTGGCAAGACTGAGATCGGCATGGCCCTGGTACGTGGCGCTATGGCGAAGCGTAAGCGCGTGGCCTTCCTGTGCAACCGGGTTCACCTGGTCGAGCAGACTTCACGCCGGTTCACGAAAGCAGGAATCGGCCACGGCATCATCCAGGGCGAGAACACCACCCGCGTGTACGAAAGCGTGCTGGTGGCCAGCATCCAGACCGTGGCGCGCCGAGGCTTGCCCGACGTCGACCTGATCATCATCGACGAGGCCCATACTGTCGCCGGCTCCAGTGAGTACCGCGGCGTGCTGGCAGCGGCGAGGGGAGTCCCGGTTGTGGGTCTGTCGGCGACTCCATACGCCAAAGGCTTAGGCAAGCATTACGACGAGCTGGGCGGCCCGCTTTTCGAGCACATGACGGTTGCCGCGACGATCCCGGAACTGATCGAAGGTGGCTACCTGGTGGACTGTGACGTGTACGCGCCGAGCGAGCCGGATATGGCCGGCATCAAGCAGGCACGCAACGCGTTCGGGGATCTGGACTACACCGACGCCGACGTCGGCCGCGCCGTGAACAAGCCGGAGCTGGTGGGCGACATCGTGACGCACTGGCTGCGCCTGGCGCGCGGGACCCCGACTGTCTGCTTCGCGGCGAACATCGCGCACAGCAAGCACATCGTCGAGCGTTTCCATGCTGCCGGCGTCAGCGCCGAGCATATCGACTGCTATACCGACGAGGAGGAGCGTCGCGCCATCCTGGCTCGCGTAGAGACCGGTGAGACGATGGTGATCTCGAACGTGGGCATTCTCGCCGAGGGGTGGGACTTCCCGGCATGCCGCACGCTGATCCTGGCCCGGCCGACTCGCTCCCTCATCCGCTACATCCAGATGGCCGGCCGGGTGCTGCGCCCGCACGCGAGCAAGGACCGCGCGTTGATGCTCGACCACTCCGGTTCCGTGGTTCGCCTCGGGTTTCCGACTGACGAGTTTCCCCTCGAGCTGGACGACGGCACGCCCAGGGAAGCGAAAGGCGAGGCTCAGGAGAAGGAAAAGCCGTTGCCGAAGGCCTGCCCATCCTGCAGCTACGTCAAGACGGTCCACAAATGCCCCGTATGTGGCTTTGCCCCCGAGCGCAAGGCAAACGTCGACGTCCGCGCCGGCGACCTGGTGCCGCTCAAGAAGAAGTCCAAGGCGAAGAAGATGGACAAGCAGGAGTTCTACTCCCAGTTGCTGGGCGTGGCACAGGAAAAGGGTCGGCAGCCGGGTTGGGTCGCTCACCGGTACCGAGACTATTTCGGCGTTTGGCCGCGCGAGATGCAAAACGTTCCGGCGGCGCCGACCGACGAGGTGAGGGGCTTCCTGAGGCACCTGCAGATCAAGGCGGCGAAGGGAAAGGAGGCCCGCCATGCAGGCGCTTAGACCAAAGACGGCAGAAGTGGCGATCGGACGCTGGCCGGGCATCCTGCAAGCCCTCGGCGTCGATCCGGCTTACCTTCGTAACAAGCATGGCCCCTGCCCCGCCTGCACAGGGAAAGACCGGTATCGCTTCGATGACAAGGACGGTCGCGGCACTTGGTTCTGTTCGCGCTGTGGGTCGGGGGATGGCTTCCAGCTGTTGCAGATCGTGTTCGGATGGACGTTCCAGGAGACGGCCAAGCACGTCGACCGCATCGTCGGGACGGTCCCTGCGGGGGCGATCGTGCCGACACGCGCGGAGCATGACAAGGTGAAGGTGCTGCAGCGTGTGTGGGCCGAAACCCGAGAGGTCGTCCATGGCGATCCGGTGTGGCGATACCTGAACGGACGTCTCGGCCTCGAGCAGGTGCCGGCCGGGCTCAGGTTCCATCCCCGGTTGAGGTACACCGACGAGGAGGGCCGCGACTTGGGCCGCTTCCCGGCGATGCTGGCCAAGATTCAGTATCCGGACGGCGCCGGCGCATCGATCCACCGGACCTACCTGACGGACGACGGGCAGAAGGCACCGGTGCCGAAGCCGAAGAAGATCATGGCCGGCAAGCCGCTAAATACGGGCGCTGTGAGGCTTGGCGAGGTCGGGACGACTCTCGGTGTGGCCGAGGGCATCGAAACGGCTCTGGCGGCCTCTATTCGCTTCGGCGTGCCGGTATGGGCAGCCACCAATGCTGTGCTGCTGGAAGCGTGGGACCCGCCGGCCGGCGTCGAGCGGGTCCTGATAGCCGGCGACAACGACGAAAGCTTCACCGGACAGGCCGCCACGTACGGGTTAGCACGCCGGTTAGCGCAGAAAGGCCTCGCCGTTGAGATCCAAATTCCTGGGCAAACGGGTAAGGACTGGGCTGATGCTGGTGTCTAAACGCTTCCTTCGCGACTTCGCCTACATCGCGAACCTGTACGGCTGGAGCACAGAGGACGTCGAGGACGCAAAGGCGCAGACCAGGGCAAACCCTGCAGAGATGTGCCGGTACTGGTCCCAGCTCGCGGCCGCGCACCGCGCCGGGTATGCGCAGACCCTGGAAAACAACTTCATGCGGGTGGAGCAGTGGCGGCAGCTGCAGGGCGCGCCTCCTGACAAAACCTGACATTCAAGAGGGTATTTATGTCGGACATCGCGTGCGTGCGCGAGGAGACGAAGGTATCTGCCTCCTGAAAAAACCTGAGATTGCGGAACGCATTTTCGAGACGCATCGCGGGCGCGCGCGAGGAAGGGATAGTGAATGACGGCGCCTCCCGAGGCCATTTTGCGCGTGAGCGCACCACCGTTCCCGGGTTTGCGGGGACGACAACAACCTGAAGGAGCAACATGAGCACCGCCCGAGAAGAGATCCAGATCCTGATGGAAAGCATCCTTGTGACCGCCAGGACCAACCCTTTGCCTCGATTCGACCCCGAGGCCCTGGCCACGGTCCTACTCCATGACCTGGAGGGGATATGGCACCTGATGTCGGTCGAATCGAAGATCGCCATGACCTTGATTGCGGTGACCCTGCAGCACCGGCAAAACGGTGCTGTAGCTACTCGGCCAGGACTGCTTGCCAGGTGGCTGAGACCATTTCGCGCGCGTGAGGCGAGAAAAGGCCCAGGAAGGGCCTAAACCGGGCGCGTGCGCGACGGAGATGAATGGGAAAGGGGTCTCGGACCAGTACGCGCATGCGCGCGAGGTAGAAGGAAATGATGGATGACCGCACCACCCAAGGCCACTGAGACCATTTTGCGCACGCGCGCGCGCACAAGGAGGCTGGACCGTCTGGCCTTTCGGTATGGATGGTCCCCGGAAGAGATTGAGGGCGTCAGAATGCAACTAATCGAAGACCGCGATCTGTGGGACCGCTACTGGCGCAATCTGACAGTAGCGTGTGCTGCCGGCTTTGTGCAGGCCAAGGAGAACGGCTTCATGACGCTCCGGACCTGGTGCGCGAAGACGGGCCGACCAGATCCAACCATCTTCGACCTCGACGATTGATAGATTCAGATCGAATGATTTTCAAGTTCATCATTACGATTAAGTCTAACTATTGAATGTAAGTTTACGATAGGAAAGAACTATAATGAGGCCTAGTGGCACCTACTTGCTATAGCTGAGTTTCGAGCGCCCAGCGGCTCACAAACCCCCTTCTAACTCGGGAGAATGTGATGCGTAATTTCCTCCTGCTCGCGCAAGGCGTCGACGTCACCCCCCTTCTGTTGGCGATCCGTCGCCGCTCGGACCTCTGGAAAGAGGACACCTACCTCCGCGATTACCCGCAAGGCCCGTTCAAGCAGATCGAGTCGATCATGCTGCGCTTCCCCGTCAAGTCCGTGCACGAGACTGAGGAGGAGCTGCAAAACCACCTGAGCACCTACGACCAGCACGAAAACGTCGACTACCCAGCATACAAGCTTCTGACCGAAGCTCGCCCGATCGTGATGTCGTTGATGACGCGGGTCGGCGGCGAGCGCCTGGGCCGGGTCATGATCAACAAGATCGCCCCGGGCGGCGTGATTTACCCACACGTCGACACCAAGTCCCACACCGACTACTACAGCCGCTTCCACGTCGTCCTGCAGAGCCAGCCGGGAGTCTACTTCCGCGCCGGCGAGGAGACCACCTACATGGCGCCTGGAGAGGTCTGGTGGTTCGACAACGCACAGGAGCACGAGGTGATCAACAACAGCGCCGGGGACCGCATCCACATGATCGTCGATATCAGGACTTCCAAATGATCACTTGCCACGTCGAGTCATTTGAGCAGCAGCTGGCCGAGCTGCAGACGCTGCTGCCGCTGCACTACCGCGAGTTGGCCCTGAACCAGGACAAGGTGCCGCTGCAGCCTCAGTACCACGTCTACATCGAGCGCGAGCGGGCCGGCGGCCTGATCTTCGTCACCCTCCGCGACGCTGGCGAGATGGTGGGTTACTTCATCGGCTTCATCGCGCCAGGGCTGCACTACAGCACTTGCCTGACCTGCACGATGGACATCTTCTACGTCCGCCAGGACAAGCGCGCGGGTAGTGCGGGCGTGCGCATGTTCCGCTTCGTCGAGGCGGAGCTCCGGCGCCGTGGTGTGCAGCGGTGGTTCATGGGTTCAAAAATTCACGCTGACGCCAGCGCGCTGTTCAAGCGCATCGGTGCGGCGCCTGTCGAAACGTATTTCAGCAAATGGCTGGGAGAATAAATCATGGTGGCAGCAGCAGTTGTAGGAGCAGGAATCGGTGGCGCGCTTTTGTCGTCGAGCGCGACCAGGTCGGCGGCCAATACCGCGTCGAATGCACAGGAGCGAGCCACGCAGCTCGGCATCGACCAGCAAAACAAGCAGTTCGAGACGGTACAGAAGCTGTTGTCGCCGTTCGTCACGGCCGGCACTGGTTCGCTCGGCGCGCAGCAGAACCTGCTTGGCCTGAACGGCGCCGCCGCGCAGCAGGCGGCGATCAGCGGCATCCAGTCGTCCCCGATGTTCAGCTCGCTCGCGCAGCAGGGTGAAGACGCCATTCTCGCGAACGCCTCGGCCACGGGCGGCCTGCGCGGTGGGAATGTGCAGGGCGCGCTGGGCCAGTTCCGGCCGCAGTTGCTCAACCAGCTGATCGAGCAGCAGTACGCGAACCTGGGCGGGCTGACCTCGCTCGGCCAGAACGCCGCGGCGGGCGTCGGCAACGCCGGTATGCAGACCGGCCAGAACGTGGCCAGTCTGCTCCAGCAGCAGGGCGCGGCACAAGCGGGTAATGCCTTGGCAGCAGGGCGATCCCAGGCTGGGGTGTACAACGCGCTGGGGAGCAGCATTGGGACGTTCGCAGGCCTGGGCGGCTTTGGCCCCACCTCGACCTATGACGCGGCTGCAGCACGCGCCGCAGCCTCCGCGCGCCAATCGAGTGGGCTGACGTCGAGCGTGGGGGATGTTGGTTTCACCCCGATCGACATGTCCGCATTCACCTCCTCGCTCAAGTTTTGAGGCCATCATGCTTCCAATCGACTACACCACAGACATCGCCAATCCCTTCGACAGTGTCCTGAAGGGCTACCAAGCCGGCATCGGCATCAGCCAGGTACAACAGCAGCAGCAACAACAGCAGGCAGCGCTCGCCCAGAAGCAGCAACAGGCACAGGTCATCCAGTCGCTGGTCGCGAACCCGAATGCCGGCGGCGAAGAGTATGCGAACGCCATGTTGCAGGTACCGGGTATGAGCGAACAGCTCAAACAGGCCTGGGATACGAAGAGCGCGGTAGCGCAGAAGCAGCAGCTTTCCGATCTGGCCCAGTGGGGTTCGGCAATCCAAAACGGCCAGCCGCAGATTGTTGTCGACGGGTTGAACGCGCGCGCCGATGCGATCGAAAACGCGTCCAACGGTCCCACCGTTGAATCGAGGGCACTGCGCGCCAAGGCACAGGCGGTCCAGGAGCACCCGGAGTTTGGGGGCGTCCTCATCAAGTCGATGTTGGCCGTGCACCCGCAGGGCAAGGCCGTCATCGACAACATCGTCGCGCAAAACAAGGATGCCCGTGACCAGAAAGAGTCGGACTCGAAGCTGGATGGCGAGAAGATCGACCAGGCCGTGAAGAATTACGGCGTCTTCGCGCAGACGGCCGGCTCGCTCGCAAAGCCCGGTGTGAAGCCAGCGCAGGCGATCACCATGTTCAAGTCGATGGAGTCGCGCGGCTTCATTCCGAAGGGCGGCGCGCAGGAGTACATCGACGGCATGCCGGCCGATCCGAAAGAGCTCCCCACGTACCTGGGCCAGCTCCGCGACGCCGGTATGACCCCGAAAGACCAGAAGGCATTCACCACGCCGAGCGCCGACGCGACGCTGTCGGCCAGTACGCAGCGCCGAGGCCAAGATATTCGCCACTCCGAGTGGGTCGAGGAGCAGAAGGCGGCCGATGCGCCGGCAAAGCCGAACGAGACGCTGGCCAAGCAGATCGCGTTCTACCGTGCGCCGCCGCTCGGCCAGTTCAACATGAACAAGCCATGGGGGCAGGCCACCATGGACATGGTCATGCAGCTCAACCCCCAGTACGACGCAGCCCAGTACGCACCGCGCGCCGCCGCACTGCGCTCCTTCGGCGCCGGCGGCAAGGATGGTGCGGCGATCGAGTCGGCCAACACCGCGATGAACCACCTGGCGACGCTGAAGGAGTTAGCCCTGGCCCAGAAGAACGGGGACACCCGCCTTTTCAACAAGATCGCGAACAGGATCTCGGAAGCCACCGGCGGTGCCGCACCGTCAAACCTGAAGGTCGCCGTGCAGATGGTCGCGCCCGAGGTGGTCAAGGCCGTGTCCGGGGTCGGTGGCACCGGAGAAGATCGGAAGCACACAGCTGATGCTCTGGCAGGCGATGGCACCTACTCTCCCGATCAGGTTCTGGGCGCCGTCGGCACCGCGCAGGAGCTGTTCGGCGGCCGCCTGAAGGAGAAAAAGCGCAGCTACGAGCGGGGCACCGGGCTCAAGGACTTCGAGGATACATTCCTCTCGCCGGCCGCACGCTCGCTCCTGACTGGAAAGGGCGGCGGTGAAGGCAACGTGCCGCCGTCGACGAAGCCAGCGAAGTCGGCGCCAGCGCACCCGGCCGATATCGATTACCTCCTCAACAAGTACGGGAACTAGTGATGCCTGACCGCGAACAGCTTTACCAGGCGCTCCGCAATGCCGATGCCGCCGGCGACACGAAGGCCGCGCAGCGCTTGGCCGGCTACATCAAGTCGCTGCCGGCCAACGACGCCACAGAGACTAAGCAGGGGCATAACCTGTTCGACACTCTGGCGTCGATCCCTGGGCACATCAAGGAGGCCGTCACCGGTGACAAGCGGCATACCGCCGAAACCGATGCGGCGCCTGACTGGGCCGGCATGCCCGAGCTGAACTCGTTCAGCATGGCGAGTGCGAAAACCGGTCTGGGCACGTTGCTGTCCAACCCGGCCGAGACCGTGAAGGTCATTCAGTCGAACTTCCCAGGTGTGCAGGCGCGCCAGGACGAGAGGGGTAACTTCCTGCTGCGCTCGTCGATGGACGGCAAGGAGTACGCCATCAAGCCGGGCTTCCAGGTCAGCGATCTTCCTCGAGCGCTCGGCGCCATCGCGGCATTCACTCCAGCCGGCCGCGCCACGACTCTCGGCGGCGCTGCTCTCGGGGCTGCTGGTACACAGGCAGCCATCGAGGCGACCCAAGCGGCCACCGGCGGGGAGTTCAATCCGGGTGAGGTAGCAGCAGCGGGCGTCGCCGGCGCCGCTGTGCCAGCTGTGGTCAATGCAGTGCGTGCCGCTGCAGCGCCGGCCAGGCAGATCCTGCAGCGCGTGCGAGGCGTGCCGAAACCGACAGCAGCTGCTGACCCGCTGGCTGTCGCATCGACCGAAGCCGCCGATGCAGGCGCTACTTCGATGGGAGCGCAAGGCTCCGCTCCACGCACAGCTGCTGCCGATCCTGCTATCGATGCAGGTGGGGCGGCTCCCATGGCGGCAGACGACCTCACCCAGACGGCGCGTAAGGCGGCAGAGGGAGGCTTCGGAAGCAGCCGGGCAAAGCAGGTGCTGGCCGAGCAGGCCTCGCCCGACCCCAAGGTCGTGGGAGCTGCCGAGCGCCTTGGCGTCGATGGAGACCTGCAGGCGGACCACGTCACTACGAACCAGGCATTCCGCGAGCTCTCGCAGGCTGCGAAGTCGATCCCGGGGTCGGAAGGCCGGGCCATGGAGCTGGAGGGTCTGCAGCGGGTGGCTCAGCGCGCAAACGACCTGATCGAGGAGATGGGCGGCACGCACGACTTCAGCACCCTGGCCGACAGCGTCAAACATGAATTGAATGGCGTGCACGATCAGCTTAAGGGCCATGCGGACAATTTCTTTGACGAGATCCGCGCCGCAGTGCCGGCCAAGTCCGAGGCACCTGCCGAGAACGTGCTGGCGATGATCCGGGCGCGCGCCGATGAGCTCGACGGCATGAAGAACCTGTCTCCCATGGAGAAGATGATCTTTGCGAAGCTGTCGCCGAAAAGGATCATGCAAACTGAGGAGGTGCCGGGTAATCCACTGATGCCAGGCGCTCAGTCCGCGACCAAGCGCGCGGTACCAGTGACGAAGCAGCCGACGTATGCGCTGCTGGATGACGTCCGGCGCGACCTCACCGCGGCGCGCATCCAGCGCGCTGGCCCTTTCAAGGACTCGGACAGCCGACTGATCTCCATGCTCGAGGACGCGCTGAAGAAGGACCAGCGCGCTGTGCTCGAGCAGCATGGCATGGCCGGAAAATGGGATCTCGCCCAGAAAACTGTCGCCACCTACAAGGGTGTCCAGGACGATCTGGCGGCTTTGTTCGGCAAGCACCTAGACGAGTCCTTCGTCGGAAAAATGTCGAAAGCCATGAATGCGCTCCCTGCTGGAGATCCGACCCAGCTCATCAAGTTGCTTAAGGCAGTACCCGCGAGCATGCGACAGGAGGTCGTCGCTTCCGGCCTCAACACGGCATTCGGCAAGACTGCGGCCAACGGCAACGTCAGTTTCGCCAAGTTCGCGACCTGGTATGAGGGCCTGCTCAAGAACAAGCAGTCACATCTGGCGGTCATGACACACTTGCCGCCGGAGGCGCGCAAGCAGCTCAGCGACCTGTACCGCGTTTCCAAGGGCATCAGCGCCGCCACGCGCGAGCGCATCACGACGGGTCGCCTCAACGCCATCAAGGACGAGCTGAAGCCGATCGATAACTTCACCGGCCGCCTCTACAAAACTGCACGCGAGTCTGCGCTTGGCGCCACCGTCGGCACGACGGTAGGCTGGGCTTTTGGTCCAGGTGCGGGTGCTGCAGTTGCATCGGCACTTGCCAAGGGCGCCAAACCCGAGGCCATAAAGGCGGTCGACAAGCTCCTGACTTCGCCAGAGTTCACCGAGCTGGCCCGCAGAACCGCGCATGGCGTTCATCCTGAACAGCAGGATGCGATCCGTCGCTTCGTCCAATCTCCCGGATGGCGACGCTTCGCGCATGTCATGAAAATGCCTGGCAACGCGACGGCTTCGCAGCGATGGGTTACCCAAGCACTCCAGGCCGAACGCCAGCACGATCATCAGGAGAAGTAAGAGGCATGCCCGGCACCGCAAAATACGGCGCATTACGGTCCGGCTCCGGCATAACCGGTCAGTCTGTTGTGTTACTGTGGCAACTTTCTAAATGCCCGGAGTCGACCGATGCTGAAGCCCTCCCTCATCTGCGCCACCCTGGCCCTGCTGGCAGGGTGCGCAACTCCCCTCACCGATGCGGCACAGAAGGTCCAGATAGTGACCGCTGCTCAGAAGGAAAAGTGCCAGACTATCAAGCTGGTGACCTTCAATCAGCGTCTCGGTCCGGACAAGCCCGGCAACGCCATGAAGTCCGCTCTGAACGAAACCGCGGCCGCCGGTGGCAATGCCTTCTACGTCGTCTCGACCTCCTCGGACTGGGCCGAAGGCGCTTCGGTCGTCGGCGAAGCGCTGCGCTGCGGCGGCTGAGCCGCTCCTATTTTTCGCACGTACCGCGCGCCGGGATGGGCTGCGAATGTTGGGGAATGTTGAGGTTGGTGAAAAATTTCCGATATCAATACTGCCTTACATAGGAGAACATCATGGGGCGAAAGACCCAACCGAAGACCGAGCTGACGGCGCGAGAGAAGATGGATGCGTTTGGGATCGATGCAGTGTGCGCTGCGATCCTGCATCCGAAAGCCATGCACGCGATCGCCGACGAAATCGGGGTGTCGCAAGGCTCCCTGGTGGCCTGGATTGGCGCCGACTCTGAACGTTCCGCGCGTGCGCGCGAGGCAAGGGTACAAACCGCCCAGATGTGGGACGAGAAGGCGACGCTGACAATTGAGACGGCCGGCGATCAATTCGAGCTGTCCAAGGCGCGTGAGCTTGCGCAGCACTACCGCTGGAGGGCGTCGAAGATTGCCCCGCGCGACTATGGCGACAAGGTAGCGATCGGCGGTGCTGCCGATCTGCCGCCGGTCAAAGCCGAGTCGATGCTCGATGTCAGCAGCCTGTCGACCGCTGCACTGATTGAGATCATGCGCATCAAGGATGCAACTGAGCCAAGATGACTGTTCATCTAAAGTAGACCGGAATAGGCGTTTTTCTAAACGCCTGACCGGAACAAAAAATCTAATTAAATCAGCTGGTTAAGTTGGAAAAGCTAGGGTCGATAACGCCGGATTTCCGAACGCTTTTTAGAACTCTGCGGATTGGCACAGCAAAATAGTGAAATTTACTGGAAGGCGTACCAGGTAGTGCTACTCAACCAGTGGCGCAGGGCAGCGGGAGCGGCGCGGATCGGTGTCCGGTAATAGTGGCTTGAGTCGGCTTTTGGCCGGCCGTTTGAGCTGGACCTTGAGCACGTCATACTCGCCCTCGACCCATTTGTGATATCCCTCGACATCAATCAGGACGCGACCGTCCGGCGCCTTCTTCCACACTTGGTCCAGCATCCAGATTCCACTGTGGATCTTGGACCGAATAGCAATTTCTGAGTAGCCAGACTCGGCCGCTAACTTGCGGATTGTCAGGTAGCGCAGCATACGAGTCTCCAGTTAAAAAAAGGGGAAATATTCAGGTTTTGCCCTTCGATGTGACGCCAGTAGGGTGCCGGCCTCCTCAGAAAACCTCAGATTCAGGAAGTGATCGAACGCCGCAAGGTAGCCAAACGGCGAGGCATGTTGACAAATGTTGACATCGGCGCTCAAGGGCGGTATTGGATATCTCCAGATACTAGAGGCTACCATTGAATACCACTTCGTCACTGCCTCACTAAAATAGTGGAATCTACTGGGCGCTCTTGGCAAAAATACTGTATGCGCATACAGTATTCGGATGAGATGCAGAATGATCAAGATGAGGAAAGACGGGGTCGACCAGCCCAAATGGAAGCTCCGTGAGTACACGCCACCGCCTGGTCAGCTCGAAGTGATGGACGTGCGCGACGATGGCGTGGGCCGGTCGGTAAAGGTCGCGCGGCACACGGCCGGCGAGGGACCGCTGCGGCGCCAAGAGGTGCTGTACGAGCCGCACTTGATTTGGATGAGTGAGGGCCGCTTCACCCTGGCCGGCTTCGAGCGCGTCCAAGTCGAGGGCAAGACGATCAACTATGCGCAGTCGTGGCTTTGTACCGTCGAGCCGGGTGTGCCCTAATCAGGGACGTACGCGGCATCCTTCCGAACGCACCACCGCCTGCCGATTTTTATAGGTTGAGGCTGGATAAACCCATCGTGAACCCATCGCAAGAGGCTGTTGTAGTGCGGAGCATGCTCCCCAAGCAGCAGCTCGCCCCAGACCTTGAGAGGGATGTATCGAGGAAGACCGATAGTGTCCTCCGGTAGGAGATGCATCGAACCTCGAGGCGACGTCGGCGCCCGAACTAGCCCCTTGGCGTTAAGCTCCGCTGTGTTCTTCATGACCCTATCGACAAGTGATTCCTTGGGCTTTGCGGGCGTGTCTGGGCTGGACTGTGTGTCGTTTGATTTAGACTTGGATTTGGGCCTGCTGATTTCAGTCGACCCTGTAGCTGCACGTGGCACCTTCTTGCACGTGAACGTTGACGGGCCACGTTTTCGGGGGAGCGGAGGAATTGGCGGTGGATTGCCTACTCTAATTTTCGCCCAATACCCTTGGATTGGAGTCGGCACATCAAGTGCAAAGCATGCCTTCCGTATGTCGTAATCAGTTAGGTTGTACTTGCGCGCCACGGCACTGACGGTTGTTGACCAAACTTCACGGTATAGCTCATCTCGATCCAAGATCACGTCCACGGCTGCTCCATATGATTTTGGAAACAGAAGGGTAGCGTAAACCGGGAGCGCAGTTCAGCGGCTGAACAGATGGCCTGGGAAATTAACGACGGCAGGATAGGGGACATACCAGCAACTGTGCCACAAGGCTTGGTATTACCAACGCTCAGCGGCAAGGCTGCGCGCAACGCAGGATAGGCTTTTGCCACTACTTGTAATACAAACGGATGCTGCAAGGGCTTGCTCTACAGCAGGAGATAGAGATGACCGACGACGAGACGAAAGCACTTCTGAAGGCGATCCTGCACGAGCTCACGGAACACATGATCCCGCTCGAAGTCGACCTGTGGGACACGGAACACATAGCGCGCTACCTCAAGCGCTCGTACAGCACGGTGCGGGACAAGATCCTACCGTTGTCGAGCTTCCCGAAGGCGATCCGCATCCGGACTGCAAACGGTACCGGCCACCCGCTCTACAAGGCCCGTGAGGTCATTCAATGGGCAGAAAGTCTGCAGGAGAAATAGAGAAGCCGGTTGCCTCGGATTGCTGACGTTTGCACCGGTCACGCGGCCGGTTTCACGATGCCGAGGATATTCGCGCGTGACACGGCGAAGCGGCGGGCAAGCTCGCTAACGGTGACGCCGGCCGCGTAGTCGGCCACGATCTGGCGACGCTGCTCGTCCGTGGTCTTGGATGGGCGGCCCAAGGTCTTGCCCTCCGCCTTCGCCCGTGCCAAGCCAGCCTGGGTGCGCTCAACCAGCAAATCCCTCTCCATTTCGGCCACTGCCGCAAGCATGGTCAGCATCAATTTGCCCGCGGCGCTGGTGAGGTCGAGCTTGCCCAGCTGCAGCACGATGACCTCAATACGGCGCGCGGCCAGCATCTTGATCGTCGCGCCGACGTCCTGCGCGTCACGGCCGAGGCGGTCCAGTTTCGTCACCACCAAAGTTTCGCCGTCGCGGATCTGGCCGAGCATCTTGGCGAACTGCGGGCGCTGCATCGCCGAGACCTTGCCCGACACGCCCTCATCTGCAAACCAGTAGTCGATTTGGTAGCCGGCCGCCTCGATCTCACGGCGCTGGTTCTCGGTGGTTTGCTCGGTGGTGCTAACTCGGCCGTATGCAAAGGTCGCCATCCTGCTCTCCGTTGTCCTAAGTGTTAGAAAACGGTGTCAGAATATACTGATGTGTTGGAAATTGCAAGGCCTATATTTCTAACATGGAGAGTTGTTGATCCTCGTTGATGTTAGAAATCGTTCGTTTATGGACAGCCTGAAAATCATTGCAATGGTTGAGATACTGTCTTACTATGCATGCAAATCAACCAATGCATGCAAGGCATGCAAACGATGTTAGGAGGAAATATGCAGCCTATTACCTTGGTTCATTCTGTTGACGACGCGAAAGCGAACATCGCAAGATTCAATCGGATTATCAACGGCGGCACTGGGAAAGAAAGGCTGGTTAAGCTCTTGTCTCATGTTCAAGCTTGGTATGCAGTTGAAAAGGATGGGGCCTTCGAATTTGGTCCTAGCAAGTTCATTGGGTACAAGGACATGACAGCTGACTTGTATGCAGATGAGACTGGATCGACAGGAAGGCTGGACGGCCGAGTAACCGAGAAAAAGCTTTCCGCTTGGGCAACTCCAATCGCACAGGATGATCCACGCTACGAGCAGGCACATCGGGCTTTATCGCAGTTTTGTGCCAAGTTCCGAGCATTCCCAAATGCCCGTGCCAGGATTTCAATATTTCAGGTCTCTGCTGATGATGGCGTTAACGAAATGGAAAAAGTAAGGGCGCTTTGCGTGCTTATCAAAGACCTTTCAAATGAGGCCAGGCAGGAATTGCGGAGGCGCATGTCCGTTTTGGGGTGAGTATTTGAGGTCAGCTCAAAACTGAGCCGACCTAGCAGCCAACGCAATTTTGCGTCGGCCAATCGACGGGCTGAAAAGTCAGCCCGTCGATAGAGGTCTCAAAATGGATGGGTGAGATCTGGCGGCTGAATTTTCAGCCGACCGATTTAACCGACGCAAGTAAATGGTGGGTGGATCAAGTTATACGTGCAACCGGCTTCGAAGATTTCGGCGTGTCGGTCGCGTCGCGCCTGCCCTCGATCGCCACACGGGCGACGACCGGCTTGCCACACGCGTTCACATGGAACGGCAGTCCCATGCGGCGCAGCGCCTCGATCTGCTTCGATTTCATCTTCCGACCGGTCAAGGTCGTGAGCTCTTCCTGGTTGAGAAATATGTCGGCCATGGGCCCTCCTGTGCGATGCCGGGCGGGTGCCCAGCCGGTCCACATTAGAATGCCAGCATGACAAAGGAGAGCCCATGAAAATCGCCTACCTTGAGGCCGTGCCGCTGCTCGACTACTGGGTCGGGAAAGCGCAAGGCCTACAGGTCGAGATCGTCGCGCCGCACGGCGCCGGCTCCGAAATGTGCGTCATCGAGAACGGGGAAGCCTTCAGTCCGTCGACCAGCTGGGCCCAGGGCGGTCCGATCATCGAGCGCGAGTATATCGACCTGATCAGCGACTTCGGTCGCTGGATGGCGAGGCACGGTAAGCGGCAGGACTACAGCCGGGCGGATGTGTCGCCCCTCGTCACGGCAATGCGCGCCTACCTGGCGTGGGAGTACGGCGACGAGCTGCCGACATCAGCGGAATAGCCGCCTTATCGTAGAGTGCAAGTCGACGCTTAGCCCTGCAGCCGGTGCTGGTGGATGCCGGTAATGCCGGGCGGCAGCTCTTCCTGCTTCTCGAGGAACCGGCCCTTGTAGCCGGTCAGCCGGGTATATTCGACTTCGGCCTTTGCCGAGTTTACAACGACCTGGGACAAGTCACCGATCACCTTGGCGCGTTCGATGTCGAGCGTTCCGTTCTTGACGCCTGCGATGGTGTCGAACAGCAGCTCGCGCAGATCCTCAATATTCCTAGCCATTTTCTTTACTCCGTTTGATGGTTTTCGTCAGCACGCCCCTGAGTTGGACAATGCCCCTGATTTCTGGCGCGAGCGAACAGCAGCGGTCGCGTATCGCGTCGGCGATGGTCACGCACTCCAATTTGTCGATCGTGATTTCCTCGAGCACGGCGGTTCTCATGCCGGGCTTGAACAGCAGGCGGTGCCCTTCCGGAATCGGGCCGCGCTCGGCGATCCACAGCACCTCATGAACACCACGCCAGCGATTGCTGTCCGGGCCCGGCTCGTCGCTCACCTTGACGTGGACGATGCCGCTGTCGATGCGGTAGGAACCGACCGGCTTGGCGCTGGGCGACGCTTGGCCATTGAATCGCCGGCGTGCAAACATCGCCTTTATGCCGGCTTCCGACTTGCGCAGACCTAGGCTTTGCCCCTTGGATTTGATGCGGCCAGGGGTTACGCCGAAAACCTTGGCAAGTTCGTGGTTGTCTTTGTCGGCATAGGACTGTCGCAAAATTTCGACCTCGTCATCAGTCCAAAGCACTCGCTGTTTCATAAGTCAGGCTCCCCTGGAACTGCGCACGTTGACTGCCGAGTAGGCAACTCATCCGTTTGATTGGAGGCATACTACGCGCCTCAATGGCTGAGCTCCTTTCATTACGACTAGGCACGTACTGTGTCATGTCCACAAGCCGTTGACGGCGGCGCCCGCGCGCTGGCGGTGCTCGGCCAGATCCTGGCGGCGCACATCAGGCCAACACGATCTGGGCGTGGTACATCGCCGAGGCGGCGCCCACGGCCAGGATAACTAGAATCAGCATGAAGGTGCCGGCAAGGTGGCTGCCGAAGCCCCGAGCTAGATTGACGAGCCCGCGAGCCAGCGCCTTGATGATGGCCGTGGTGAGTTTGATGCTGGGACTGGGAAACATAATTGTTGCTACTCCCTGAAAGTGGTTGCTGAGGTCTACATGCTGTCGTGCAAGATCACGGCCGTACAGGAATCTCGGGTGTGTTGGCAGCGAGCACATCATCTTGCCAATGACGAGTCATGGGCTACCCCAGGGTTTTCTATCGGCCTTGGGTATCGTGCTGTCACGACTCTGTGGTATGCACACCCTAGTGTCCTAGGAAGGCAATCGCAGATCCTCTTGTGGTTTTTCCATTGCTGGTTGATCGCGTTTTTAGGGCCGCGCGGCCGCCGGCAACTTGGTCGATTAGAAAAAGTACGGGTTTCGTTGCGCGCTTGATTTGTCAAGATTCAGTAACGGTAACGGTAACTGTTACTGCGCATTTACGTTGCGCCTTAGTCCCGGCACTCTGTAGCCATATCCACTCCTAAGGTTCAAAATGGAAAAAATCGAAGCAGTCATCAAGCTGGCCGGCGCCGTCCTCGCGCTCATCGCATCAGCGATCCAACTCGCACGGCAATGGCCTTGAGCGGCCGGATCGGCCAATGGGCTGCCGCAGTGACGCGTGTAGAATCTTTCCTTCTGCACCGTCCGAAGCCCAAGACCGAACGCACATGACGACTCTCTACGACCTAATCCCCGATGCGGACTCTGTCTTGGCATTGGAACCTGAGGAACTCGCCGGCGTCGGCCTCGAGCTGATCACTTTGGGTTCTCCGATCGGCGGCTCTCGCCTTCATCCGACGTCCTTTACCCACCCGGACACCCTGGGGCCCTTCCCGCAGCACAAGCGCAGCCAAGTGGAGTACGCGATGGCAGAGGGATGGAATTGGCTCGTGCGTGAGGGCTTGATTGCGCCGAAGCCAGGCGAAACATTCGGCTGGCACTTCGTGACCCGCCGCGGCGCGCAGCTGAAGAACCGAGCCGGCGTGGCCGCTTACACCAACTCTGTGCAGCTCCCGCGCGCGATCCTGCACGCGGAGCTCGTCAAGTGCTGCTGGCCAGCATTCATGAGGGGCGAGTACGACACGGCCGTGTTCCAGGCTTTCCGTGAGCTCGAGGTCGCGATTCGGGAGACGGGTGGGTTCTCGGCCGACGACTTTGGCGTGGCTTTGGCCCAGAAGGCCTTCAGCGAGAAAAACGGTCCTTTGACTGATATGG
Organism: Massilia sp. CT11-108; assembly: GCF_047302915.1. Lineage (NCBI taxonomy): Bacteria > Pseudomonadati > Pseudomonadota > Betaproteobacteria > Burkholderiales > Oxalobacteraceae > Massilia > Massilia sp. CT11-108. Next base: position 34,722 of record NZ_JBKYMO010000002.1, read on the forward strand.
ACGCGCCGTCCGGAGAGCGGGTTGCCTTGCTCCAGATGATGGCCGGCGCTCTAGGTTCCTACAAAAATCCGCATAGCCATCGCCGGGTCCAACTTAGCGCGATCGACGCGACCGAGATGATTGTTCTCGCCAGCCACCTGATAAAGATCGTGGACGCACGGCGACCGGCGGCCTAGCAATTCTTTCCGCTCTCGTGTCATTCCTTAGCACGTCAGTTACCTACGCCAGCTCGGGCGCTTGAAGAGAGACACAGCTAGACACCAATCTGATGATATAGCGCTGCGGGTGCAATCACTCAGCCGGAAAACCGGTCATGGATACTATTACTTTGCGGCCATCAACAGCGTGGATCGTAAGGTATTCAAGACGTTCGAGAGTCGTTGCGAAATCAGGAAAACGCTGCGTAGATAGTACGGTAAGCCTGCCCTGTCCGGCACAAGAGCCAGGAGCGAAAAGATAGACGTCTCCGTTGCTAGGTTTTGTCCAAGGTTGAACTTCTTCTCCGATCTCGCACATCGCAATCGTGGCGCGGTCGACGCAGGGAATGGCAATGAAGTGTTGGTCTGGATCTTGAGTGAAGATGTACGGGTGAGGTGAGGAACGGATAGGCTCTTGGTAGGTCGGGCTAGCCGATGAAAGCTGATGGTTTTGACTTGTTGGGAGGAGGTCAAGCTCAACCGAGTAGTTATACCTTCGGCCGTCGTGAGTCCCGCCGCCGTGAATAAGGGCGTCGCACGTTGTGGGTATGAGTGCCGATCCCGCTGCAGTCAATGCTTGCCTGAACAACGGTGCCTCGTCTTTCGAAAGATGCCCCACCTTTTTACCTTCGATCCAGACGCCAACCGCGTTTGGATCGCTCGGGTTCTCCTCTTCAGGCGCGAGCATTGCAGTGCAGTGCACGACCGCACCGTCGCCATCCATATTCATCGCAATCAGGCGAATGTTGTCGAAGTAGTGCGACTCCCCAACTACGTCAGTAGTAAACGAGCCTGAGGGGCGCCAATGCTTTAACGTTGGGGCAGTAGCTTCGATGCGAATTTTCTGGGCCGGTGTCGGAGACATCAAGGCAACGATCGATCGAAGAAGGCTCATCAGGTCCTCATTACACTTTAGTCAGCAAGATATGTGGAAGTCACTCTACGGATCGCCAGGAGTGTGATCGGAAGACACCTATCTTTCGCTGTTCTTAAGCTTGGCCGCTACCCGTCTCGCTACCTCCTCAGCAAGCACATCAAGATCCATATCTGTAGTTGTGTTGCCTTCTACCGAACTCTGAAGTATGTCCAAAATCTCAGCATTTAGGCTACGCTTGCGCGCGGCCGCACGCGCTTCGAGCTGCGCACGTAGCTCTTCGGGCATCCGGAGTGGGTACGGGATTGGTTGGGTAGCCATAACACAGCAGCATAAGAGTCTTCTAGATACTACGCAAAGAGTCTTCTTGACTCTAAGAGTCAAATAGACTCTAATGATTGCTAGGCATTTGATCGAGGACAACATGGCACTCAAACAGCAGACCCCAACCCCGGTGAGACTTCCCCAAGAACTTAAGGACTGGATCAAGTCACGCGCGGGCGCCAACCTTCGGTCCGTCAATGCCGAGATTACAGCCTTGCTCATCAAGGCTCGTGAGGTCGAGCGGTGTCAATCTGCCTGACTCCGGAATCGCGAGAGGGAGATGTAATGGATTAACCGATGGCGAAATGAAAAGGGCCAGCGTGCGAGGCTGACCCTTGGAATTTCTTTTGCAACCGCGCCCGGCGGAACCGGGAGTTGCTGCAGTGACGAAGGGTGAGAGCTTCGTCACTGTGGTGTGGACAGGTGCATCTTTTTCAAGGAGCAGCACATGAACGAGACGAAGTTTACCTCAAAAATTGGCGGTGCGACATCGCCAGAAGAAAAAAAGGCGGTTCTTTCTCCAGAATACGCCGGCCGAATCGAGAGCCCTTACGGAGTCCAATACATCAACCGCGACGAGGCGGTTGATCACGCACACATGCGGGCCCGGCAGCTCTCGAGTCTGCTTCTGCTCATCCAAGGCGATAACGCCGAAGGTTTTCGTGGCCTTGGACTGGGCGCGCAAGATAGCCTGCTGTGGATGGCCGTCCAGATGGCTGACGAGCTAAAGGATATGGTCGACATTGTTGCAGCTGACGCTCAGGAGGACCAGGTATGAGCCAGACGACAACGCCACCGGTATTGGACAACCATGCTCCGTTGTTCGAACCGTTTGAGTGGGTGGCCCGAGCCCATCAAACAGGACCCTATGACCTGCTGTCTGATGTGCGTGACCTTGCCGCAGGGGCAGGCGTGATCATGGCAATGATCGAGCAGTCGGACATAGATGTCGACAACGGCGAAGCTCCCCTGTTCACTCCATTCAATAGAGGGCGATTGCTGCGTATGAGTATCGCTGCGATGAACACTATCGATGTGCAAGTCGAGCGTTACTTTGATCGCATGAGCAAGGACGGCGAGAAATTACGTGTCAGTACTGGGAGGAATGCACCATGACTCAGTATGAGCGAATGGCAAAGTTGTTCGCCGCAACCGATGATGCTGGGCGGCACTTTGTCATGGTTGTGCTGGAGTATGAATACGAACGTGTCCAGCGCATGCGCCGCCCGACCTTGCGCCTGATCCAAGGAGGCCCACCGGCCGCGTCGACCACTAAGCCCCGCGCATCGGTGCGCACCAAAAAAAAGGAGTCGGCATGACTACGTTCACCACTGCTCCCGTCAGCCCGGGCGCCGCCCGCATCGCCGGCATCGACGTCGACCAGCTGCTGCACGACATTGGCGAAGCCAGCGCGCAGGGTAGCAGCACCGCGCTGTTCGGCCTGCTGCTGAGCGCGCAACGCGTGTTGGTTCAGGTCAGCGCCGACGTCCACCCGAAACCCACTGAAACCCGCATGGATGCTGTGTCCCACGGTGGCGTCGGAGGAGTTCACGGGCACCGTGGGACACGCCTGACCGATGCCGACTACGCGGCCATGGTGAAGCGCTACGAGGATGCCGGCGACGTCCAGAACGCGAACATCATCCGTCGACAGTGCGAGGTTGCGCGCGCAACTGGCGAGTGCAAGAGCGGAGTGAATCATGCGTTCTGATGCTCTCTTGGCCCGACTGGATCTCGTGCGCAAGACCGGCAACGGGCGCTGGGTATGCCGCTGCCCAACTCACGACGACAGAGGCCCAAGCCTGTCTGTTCGTGAGTTGGATGATGGCCGCGTGCTGCTTCATTGCTTTGCCGGCTGCGACGTGCAAAGCATTCTGGATGCGATCGGCTTGGCTTTCGAGGATCTTTTTCCCGAGCGGATTGGCGGCGATGTTGTAAAGCGAGAGCGTCGGCCCTTCAATGCCGCCGACGTTTTGCGCTGCCTGTCCTTTGAAGCCCTGATCCTGTGCCAGTATGCGACCACCATGGCAAAGGGTGATGCACTGACGAAGGACGCGAGAGAACGGCTGCTGACCGCTGCCAAGCGATTCCAACACGGCGCGGAGGTGACACATGCGTGACGGCTGGGATAGCGTCTTTCGTGGGGCGGTGGCGTTGGACGGGATGCCGGATCGCGAACGGATCGTGAAGATTCGTTGCGGTGCCGACATCAAGCCGCTGCCGATCACATGGCTATGGCCTGGCTGGCTCCCGGCAGGGAAACTGACCATTCTCGCCGGTGCAGCCGGCACGGGTAAGACCACTTTGGCTCTAGCGCTCGCAGCCGTCATCACCGGCCGCAGCCGTTGGCCCGACGGCGCGGCCAGCAGGACGACGGGCAACGTCCTGATCTGGTCCAGCGAAGACGTGGCCGACGATACTCTGGTTCCGCGGTTGCTTGCATCCGGCGCCAATCTCGAGCGTTGTTATTTCATCGAGGGCATCGCCCATAATGGTCAGAGTGTGCCGTTTGACCCGTCGCAGGACATCTTGGAACTGCACCGCACGGCTCAAGCGATCGGCGGTGTCAGTCTGCTGCTGATCGATCCGATCGTGTCTGTCGTAGCCGGCGACATGCACAGGGCGAACGACGTTCGCCGAAGCCTGCAGGCCGTGGTGGATTTTGCGGACGCGCACGGCTGCGCCGTTATCGGCATCACGCATTTTGCCAAGGGCGGCGCCGGCCGTGCGCCACAGGATCGGGTCATTGGTTCGCAGGCGTTCGGCGCGCTGGCGCGCATGGTCCTGGTGGCAGCCAAGGAAGAGGGCGGCGGCCGGCGCGTCCTGGCGCGGGCCAAGTCGAACATCGCCTTGGACGATGGCGGCGTCGCATATTCGATTGGGGCTGTCACCTTGGACAGTGGGATCGAGACGACTCACGCCGTTTGGGAGGGAACTATTGAAGGGACCGCGCGCGAGATCCTTGGCTCGGTCGAGTATGTCGAGGATGACGCCAACGGGGAGCAGCAAGATGCCGAGCAGTTCCTCCGTGATCTTCTAACCGACGGGCCCGTGCCGACCAAGCAGATTAAAGCCGACGCGCTCGGGGCTGGCTACGCTTGGCGGACAATCGAGAGGGCCAAGCGTGACCTTGGCATTGAAGCGGTGAAGGCCGGTATGAAGGTCGGATGGGAGTGGCATCTCCCGAAGACCGCCAAAAACGCCGAAGACCGCCACACAAATTAAGTGGCGGTCTTCGGTAAAAATGGCGGTCTTCGTGGCGGTGTTCGTCCCCGCATCATCGATTTCCTAACGTTAGGAAACGTCGAGCTGACGCCTGCCTAGCATTTTGCAGGCGTTTGCTGACGCAACGAAGGAGAGAGGAAGTGTTTGGGATACCGCTTGTTGTAGTGCTAATGCAACATCAGTACCTGATTTGTAGATGGTCTAGAACTGACGTTGGAACACAGACGAATACAGAGTGTTGACGAAACCCAGTACGGGCGCGGGCTGCGGACCGAAACCAAACACAGAACGGCCACAGAATTGGAAATCCAAGGGACAAGAATTTATTCCGCACTGGTCGTACGTAGATTGGGTCTCTTGACCATGGGAAATTTCCTGTTTTAGTATTGGGGCGTCGGTCTCCGGCAATTACCTCGCTATCGCTTTCTCTTCCTTGGAAAGGAAAGCTGATTCACAAGCTGCCTTTGCGGCATCTCCTCTCCGCTGGCCTCATGTTTGAGAGGTCATGTGACAGCAATTCAAACTCTCAAATTTCGATCACTTGATCGATCGCGGCAGCGCCAACTTGTTATGGCGACGTTCCCATGGAAGTACCGCGCTCACAGCAATCCATTCGGGACAAAAGAGCGAATTTCCGGCACCGACCGGACACAGGACGCGCTGGCTTATAGCCGGGCTACTGCTGACTTTCGCGACGCTCTAGGGCGGCAACCAAACCACGAGGGTGCTGGCGTCACCCGCGACCTGCCCAAAGGGCGGGGCACGCCACGCGAGAAACCGCGTCAACGTTCTGGGCCTGGCAGCGGTAGGTCAGGCGATCGGTAGCCGAAAGGCGCCGACGTGTTGCCGACGCCATGAAGGCGGCAGCATGAAATGAGTGTGCTTAAGTTTGGGCTCCTTCGCCCCGGCTGTGTTCAATTTGTTCAATAGGTGAGATATGCATCAGCGAGATCCTGAGGTAGGACCAAGTGTGGTCGCAGCCAGTCTGCTTGCGCAAGAGCAACGGACTCACGTTGATACATCGCGTGCAGCCTTCTATCTATGTCGGAAACCCCAGACGATGCGTGTTTGGGTATCGACGGAACGGGGGCCAATACGTCCCATCCGCATCAATGGCCGGTTGGCCTGGCCAGTGGCTGAGATTCGACGGTTGCTTAGTCTTTGCTGATCACTGTGACGCCAGCGAAATACGGAAAAGTAGGGTAGTGCGGCTGCAGATTTTGCTCACCCATGAATTTATGGCAAAAATGCCCCTACCCTGCCATTAGGTGTCAGGTTGGCCCCCCCCTTTCACCCATTACCTAACCACGTTGGATTGTGGTTAGGTGGAAGGTTCCACCTAACCACTTCGCCGCCTGCGGAACTAGCTGCGCAAGGCGAGTTTAGACGAGCATTTGCAACCACGCCTGACCGAACTCGGCAACATGGACGCATCTTGTTCATTTGAGGTCAGCCCCATGAGTAGCCCTAAGTACAAAGGTCACACTACCTCCAGCTCGAACTATGTGCCGCTCGATCTCGAGCAGCGCACACACGTGGACACGGCGAGTGCTGCGTATCACTTGGGCCGCAAGGCGCAAACAATGCGAGTGTGGGCGTCGACGGAACAGGGGCCAATACGGCCGGTCCGGGTCAACGGTCGATTGGCTTGGCCTGTTGCCGAGATTCGCCAACTGCTCCGCTCGCCGCGATGTAGTTGAGATTAAGGTGGGAAAATGGTGGATGACGCACCAACGCCGGTTCCCAAAACTTTAAAAATTTGGCGTGTTTGCACTCCACCGACTGGGTTTCCAGCGAAGGGAGCGAACATCGTACGGAACTCTGGCGATGCTACTTTAGCATAGACCAAAAGTGCCCCCTGCTCGATACCTGTCGCATCAAATAGGAAATCACAGTAGATCCCATTGTCATGAGACGCGGTAGCACGCCAAACAAAACGAGGTAACGATGCGGTTAGTATTTCGAGCCCATCTTTGACCGTTCCGGCAACCACATCTTTTAATACCTCGGCCTTAAAATCGCTACCGGTAGTCAAGTAGATATCCCACTCCGGCCGCTGGAGGTGGGCGAAAAACTGAGCGCGCACCATCTCTATGAAACTGTCCAGCTCTAGGATCGTGTCATGTATTAGCTCGAATGGGATGCGGATCTTCTTGTATAGAGGAAGGAGCATCAGGAACGGAAGCGCAATTACTTCGCCGCCGGGGATATTGCTACGCCATTCGGTTTTCATGACGTCCAAAGTCGGGGCTGGGTTGCCAAAATGGGCTCCCGGGACAGTGGCAAAACGCATCCGAGCAAACGGGCCGAGTTGGTCATCATGAACGTATATTTTCCCGATTCGAGAGGACGCTAGCCTAAAACCAGTTTGCCCTGACGGAACTATAGGATCAGTACCGTATTCATAGCCGGCAACTGCTACGGCATGTCTACCGATGACGCGGAACGGTGTCGCACCGGTGGCGTCGTAGTCTACAAGCTGTATGCCAAAAAGAACTGGGATTTTCCCACGCATGTATGCGTATAGGGTGCTCTTAACCAAATGAGCATGCGATGCGCCAACAACCTGGGGTTCCAGGCCCACAGAATTAATAGCATATGCCATTTGCTGTGACGTAAGCCCCTTGTTTGGGAACGCCCTTGTATTTGGCATATCACCGTCCGGCAAACTTGCTGACCCCGCCTTAGTGATCTCCGTTGGAGAAAGTATCGGATGATGAAAATATCGCCCCGTGGCATGAAAGATCGACCAAAGAGCGCTAGTTGCGCAAGCAGCCGCTACACTATCTTGTTCTTGAAACGGAAGTGACTCAACAGAGAGGCTGATACCTGCAAGATTCGCGGTGTATCGTTGCACAACCGGAAAATTCCGGCGACCCTTCTCGGAAGGGTAGGTCTTAAGGCAGGTACGACCAATGATGGTCTGCGGGAGGGGTTTCACTACGACAAAGCCGAGGTAACTATCCTGCAGCGTTGCAATACTAAGTGGGGATGCCTCACCGGAAAGCAGGGCAACAAAATGCTCTTGAGTGAACTCAGAACTGAAAAAGTGAAGACGTGCCGTAACGCGGCGATAGTTGTGGAAGCAACTAACGTAGTAGCCTGTATAGTCGTGAAGGAAATCTTTATCAATATAGGCTGGCTCAAGTACGATAGTACGAGCGCCTAGTTGCTGTAGATATACCTCAAGGAAAGTGCGATGCATCTTTCCATTGACATGGTCTGCGGTCGATTCAGAGCAACTTGCCAGCAGTCGGACCAACTCTGCTGGGGTGTAAGGAAAGACCGTCAACGGTCAGACGGTGACAGGTTCGTGCAGTTCTTTAATGTCAACTGCGCGAGCTTTGGCCAAAACACCTACAGACGCTTCCGATAACGTTAAGGACTCGTGAATTTTTTGTTGGCCATAGGCACTAGCCAGCCAAGCAGCGATGGCATCAACAGACACCCCTACTGCGGCAGGAGCATCGCCAAGTTTAAAAAATTCCATGTTATCCCCGGGAGCAGGTGTTGGTTGTTAATTTTTCAATGCACCGTGTATGCGACAAAGTATATCTAGTTTGCCGTAATGCACAAAGCGCAGTTACAAAATATCTTGAAAGTAAGGAAAGGTTGCTGTTGTTTTTGGGAAACTTTAAACTGATACGGGAGCAAGGATTGGTTTGTTCCTAGATGAATTGCAGCAATCCGAAAATCCTACACTAAACCTACACGGCGCGTAGAAAGCAAAAAGCCCAACCATAAAGGCTGGGCTAAGTGCTTGATTCTATTGGTGCCGGCTGCAGGACTCGAACCCGCCACCTGATGATTACAAATCAACTGCTCTACCTGATGAGCTAAGCCGGCAATGTGGCCAGAATTATACCCTTATTTGATCCGGGTCAACGTGGGGCGTCCACCTTTTTTGGGTGGTTCGTCATCGTCGTCGGGTACATGCGACACCTCGGACGTCTTGGCCGGGACGGCAGCCAGGCCGGGAGCCGGGGCGGCTGCCGGTTCCGGTGCGGGCGCGGACAGGTCGGCGGCCGTCGTCGACACGTCGAAGGCCATGCCCTGGCCGTTTTCGTTGGCGTAGATGGCCAGCACGTTGTGGACCGGGATGTACAGCTCGCGCGAGACGCCGTTGAAGCGCGCCCGGAAGGTGATCGCGTCGTTGTCCATTTTCAGCCCGGAGGTCGCGCCGTAGCTGATGTTCAGAATGATCTCGCCCTTTTTCACGTATTCCATGGGAACCGTGGTGGCGGCGTCGACCTTGACGGCCAGGTAAGGCGTGTAGCCGCTGTCCGTGCACCATTCGTAAATGGCACGCAGCAGGTACGGCTTGGTGGAGATGTCGGGCATGGTGTGATCGGAATGATGCGAGATGTTACACGCCAGTGTACTTCGATTCGCCTGCGGCGGCGTAAACTGGCGTGCAACGGAGGTGGCGCGTTAACGGCGCATCACCTTTTCGGACGGGGTCAGGGCTTCGATGTAGGCCGGACGCGAGAAGATGCGCTCGGCATACTTCATCAGCGGTGCCGCGGTCTTCGACAGTTCGATGCCGTAGTGATCCAGGCGCCACAGCAGCGGAGCAATGGCCACGTCCAGCATCGAGAACTCGTCGCCCAGCATGTACTTGTTCTTCAGGAACAGCGGAGCCAGCGTCGTCAGGCGGTCGCGGATTTCGGCGCGCGCCTTGTCGTGGCTCTTGTCGCCCACCTTGTTGCGCTCGTTTTCGAGCGTGTTGACGTGGACGAACAGTTCCTTCTCGAAGTTGAACAGCATCAGGCGGGCACGGGCGCGCATGAGCGGGTCGGCCGGCATCAACTGCGGATGCGGGAAGCGCTCGTCGATGTATTCGTTGATGATGTTCGATTCGTACAGAATCAGTTCGCGCTCGACCAGGATCGGCACCTGGCCGTACGGATTCATCGTCGAGATGTCCTCGGGCTTGTTGAACAAATCCACGTCGCGCACTTCGAAGTCCATGCCCTTTTCGAACAGGACCAGGCGGCAGCGCTGGGAGAACGGGCACGTGGTGCCGGAGTAGAGAACCATCATGGTTTATAGTTCCTTCAAGAAACAAAGGGGTGAAGCGCCAGGCGGCTCACCCCGAATAGACATTGCCCGCATTATAACCGGGCAATCAACTCACTTTACGTCTTTCCAATAAGAAGCATTCAACGACCAGGCAAGGAAAGCGAATAATGCGAGGAAAATCACGACGATCGCGCCCAGGCGCTTGCGAAAATCGCGCGCCGGTTCGGCCATCCAGTCCATGAATCCGACCAGGTCGGCCACCTGCGTATCGAATTCCTGCTGACTCAGGGTGCCCGGAGTCACCTGCTCGAATCCGGCGAAGCGGTGCACGGTCTTGCCAGGCTCGTGCGGATCCGGTTCCTCGACCATCTTGACCGTACGCACACCCTGCAATTGCCACAGCACGTGCGGCATGGCGACGTTCGGCACGACCAGGTTGTTCCAACCGGTCGGACGGGCGTCGTCCTTGTAGAAAGTGCGCAGGTAAGTGTAGATGTAGTCGGGGCCGGACCCGGCACTCGAGGCGCGCGCGCGCGTGATTACCGACAGGTCCGGCGGCACGGCGCCGAACCAGGATTTCGCATCCGCGGGACGCATTGCGATCGTCATCATGTCGCCCACCTTCTCGCCCGAGAACAGCAGGTTGTTCTTGATCTGGTCTTCGCTCAAGCCCAGATCGCGCAGACGATTGTAGCGCATCGACGATGCGGAATGGCAGTTCAGGCAGTAGTTGACGAACAGCTTGGCGCCGTTTTGCAGCGACGCGATGTCGGTGCGTTCCGGCGCCCGGTCGAGCGCGACCGTCCCTTCGTTCGCGAACACGAATCCCGGCAGCAGGGCCAGGACCGCGAGCAGTTTTTTCGAGAAAAACATCATGGTTGTCCTTTGGCTAGTTTCCGGAATCAATGCGGGGTGAACGTGACACGCTTCGGTACCGGCTTGAACCGGCCCATCGCGCTCCACCACGGCATCAGGAGGAAGAAGCTAAAGTACAGCAGCGTGCAGGCCTGGGCGAGCAGCGTGTAGGCCGGGGTCGGCAGCTGGGTGCCGAGGTAGCCGAGCGTCAGGAACGCGACGAAGAACACCGCGTACACGTATTTGTGCCAGCTCGGGCGGTAGCGGATCGATTTCACCGGCGAATGGTCCAGCCATGGCAGCAGGGCCAGGATCACGACGGCCGAGCCGAACAGCACGACGCCCCAGAATTTCGCATCCAGCACTTGCGGCAGCATGCCGATCTCGGCCAGGATCGCGACGACGGTGATCGCGATCTTGGTCTTGTACGACAGGCGCGAACGCAGCCAGATGAACACGACGTACGCGGCAATGCCGGCCATCACGACCCACATGAAGTCGGACGTCGTCGCGCGCAGCACCGAGTAGAACGGCGTGAAGTACCAGGTCGGCGCGATGTGCGGCGGGGTCTTCAGCGAGTCGGCGGGCAGGAAGTTGTTGTATTCCAGGAAGTAGCCGCCCATCTCAGGCGCGAAGAACACGACGGCGCTGTAGATCAGCAGGAAGGCCGACACGCCGAACAGGTCCTTCGTCGTGTAGTACGGGTGCGAGGGGATCGTGTCGACGCCGTGGCCGTCCGGGCCCAGGTTTTCCTTGACCTCGATGCCGTCCGGGTTGTTCGAACCCACTTCGTGCAGCGCGATCAGGTGCGCGGCGACGAGGCCCAGCAGCACCAGCGGGATCGCGATCACGTGGAAGGCGAAGAAGCGGTTCAGCGTGGCGTCCGACACGACGTAGTCGCCGCGGATCCACAGCGACAGGTCCGGGCCGATGAACGGGATGGCGCTGAACAGGTTCACGATCACCTGGGCGCCCCAGTACGACATCTGGCCCCATGGCAGCAGGTAGCCGAAGAACGCCTCGGCCATCAGGCACAGGAAGATCGCGAAGCCGAACAGCCAGATCAGCTCGCGCGGCTTGCGGTACGAGCCGTACAGCAGGCCACGGGTCATGTGCAGGTACACGACGATGAAGAAGGCCGAGGCGCCGGTCGAGTGCATGTAGCGCACGAGCCAGCCCCACGGGACTTCGCGCATGATGTATTCGACGGAACCGAACGCGAGGTTGGCGTCCGGCTTGTAGTGCATGGTCAGGAAGATGCCGGTGACGATCTGCAGCACGAGCACCAGCATGGCCAGCGAGCCGAACAGGTACCAGATGTTGAAGTTCTTCGGGGCGTAGTAGCGGCCCCACTGGTCGTTCCACAGCTTCGACAGCGGGAAGCGGTCGTCGACCCAGGCAAGGGCCTTGTGGCTTTTCGGCGCGTCGGCCGGGAGTTTGGTGTCCTTGAACGCTGCGCCCATCTTATGCCTCGCCTTTCTCGTCTTTGCCGATCAAGATCTTGTTATCGGACAGGTACATGTACGGAGGAACATCGAGGTTGGCGGGGGCCGGCTTGTTCTTGAAGACGCGGCCCGACAGGTCGAATGTGGAACCGTGGCAGGGGCAGAGGAAGCCGCCGTGCCAGTCGTCCGGCAGGTTCGGCTGGGGACCTTCGGCAAAGCGGGCGGAGGGCGAGCAGCCGAGGTGGGAGCAGATGCCGACGACGACGAGCACTTCCTTGTGCTTGTCGTAGGCGCGGAATTCGTTCTTCGCGTATGCCGGCACCGGCATTTGATAGGGTTTATCGGAATTCGGATCGGCAACGAGGTTGTCGTTCTTCGGCAGACTGGCCAACATTTCGGGAGTGCGGCGGAGGATCCATACGGGCTTGCCGCGCCACTCCACGACTTTCAGTTCACCCGGTTTGACATCGGAAATATCCGCTTCGACCGGAGCACCGGCCGCCTTCGCTCGTTCCGAGGGCTGCAACGTACTGACCAGCACCCCGGCCGTTGAAACACCGACAACGCCACCCGCCGCGCATGTAGCCACGAGCAAGCCTCGCCGGCCTGAATCGACCTGCTTCTCATTACTCATACCAACTCCATTCGTCAAATGCGAAATGTTGCAATGCAATACGTTGCAAACCAGTAAAAGGCTTTTTTGCAACAGTCGATTATAGGTGAACAGTTTTGCAAATTAAAGAAAAAACGTTTGCCGTGTCAGGCGGCTTCCAAAAACGCCCGTTTTTGACTTGGACCACTTGGCCACATGGTTATCTCGCCGGATCGGATCGCCCCACGTTTCCTGTATCATCGCTGTGAACCTGACAAGGTTTTAAAAAACACAAGGGGGGTCCGTGATGGCTATGCTGGAAGAGTTCAAGAAATTTGCGATGAAGGGCAACGTCGTCGACCTGGCGGTCGGCGTGATCATCGGCGGCGCGTTCGGACGCATCGTCGATTCGCTCGTGCAGGACGTCATCATGCCCCCGATCGGCAAGCTGTTCGGCGGCCTCGATTTCGCCAGCTACTACATCCCGCTCAACGGCCAGGCATACGGCCTGCCGCTGGCCGAGGCCAAGAAGGCCGGCGCCGTGCTTGCGTACGGTAATTTCTTCACGATCCTGCTGAACTTCGTGATCCTTGCCTTCGTCATCTTCCAGATGGTGCGCCTGATGAACCGCATGCGTGCGCCGCTCACCAAAGCGGAAGAAGAGAAAGAGGTGGCCGCGGCGGTGGCAGTATCGGAAGAGGTCGTGCTGCTCCGTGAAATCCGCGATTCGCTGAAGCGCTGAACACAGGAGTTCCCCGATGCGCCGCTACTGGCTGCTGTTCGCGCAAACCGTCACGATCGCCCTCGGCATCTATGTCGTGATCGCGGCGCTGCGGCCGGCGTGGACGGGGCGCGCGCCGACCCAGGTCGGCGGGGTAGTGCCCGTGCTACAGGCGCCCGGCGGCGGCCCGGCGCCGGCCAGCTACCGCGACGCGGCCGGCCGCGCGATGCCGGCCGTCGTCAACATCCTCACCAGCAAGGCGTTGCGCGAAACGCATCCGCTGCTCAAGGATCCATTCTTCAAACGGTTTTTCGGCGACAAGATGCCGCCGCAGGAACAGATGGCCAGCCTGGGCTCCGGCGTGATCGTCAGCGGCGACGGCTATATCCTGACCAATTATCACGTCGTGGAAGGCGCCGACGAGATCGAGGTCGGCCTCGCGGACGGGCGCAAATCGGCCGCCAGCATCGTCGGCACCGATCCGGAAACAGACCTCGCCGTCATCCGCATCAAGGCGGATAAATTGCCCGTGATCGTGCTGGGCGACCCCGGGCAGGCGCGCGTGGGCGACGTCGTGCTCGCGATCGGCAATCCGTTCGGCGTGGGCCAGACCGTCACCCTCGGCATCATCTCGGCGCTGGGCCGCAACAACCTGCACATCAACCACTTCGAGAACTTCATCCAGACGGATGCCGCCATCAACTTCGGCAACTCGGGCGGCGCGCTCGTCGATACGCGCGGCAACCTGCTGGGCATCAACTCGGCCATTTATTCGCAAACGGGCGGTTCGGTCGGCATCGGCTTCGCGATTCCCGTGTCGACGGCGAAGACCGTGCTCGATTCCATCATCAAGCATGGCCAGGTCGTGCGCGGCTGGATCGGCGTCGAATCGCAGGACATCACGCCCGAACTGGCCGACAGCTTCGGCCTCCCGCGCGACCGCGGCGCCATCATCGCCGGCGTCGTGCGCGGTGGACCGGCCGACCGCGCCGGCATGCGTCCGGGCGATATCCTGCTGGCTGTCGAAGGCAAGAAAGTTGGCAGCACCAACGACATGATGAACCTCATCGCCGACCTGCCGCCCGGCGGCAAGGCGCAGATGACGGTCATGCGCAAGAACCGCGAGACGACCATCGCCGTGACCGTCGGCCGCCGTCCGCGCCAGACCCCCTGAACTTTGGATTATCTATGCATCTGCGCGACCTGACGCAATTCCTTTCCGAACTTAAAGAGAGCAATACCCGGCCGTGGTTCATCATGAACAAGCCCCGCTACGACATCCTGCGGGTCGAATTCCTGGAAGTGCTGACGGAACTGATCAAGGAGATCGGCCGGTTCGACAAGCAGATCGTCGCCTGCGACCCGAAGAAGGCGATGTTCCGCTTCCAGCGCGATACGCGCTTTTCGCACGACAAGACGCCGTATAAAACGCATTTCTCGGCCGGCATCGCGCCGGGCAACAAGCGCCGGCCCAGCGAAGGCGGCGGTCCGACCTATTACTTCCACATCGAAGCGGACGGTACGCTGCTGTATGGTGCGGGCGAATACCTGCCGCCGGCGGCGCGCCTGAAGGCGATTCGCGAGCACGTCGTCAACGATGCGACAGGTTTCGCCAAAATGTTGAAGAATAAACATCTGCGCGAAGCGTATGGCGACCTGCAGCCGGAAGACAAGCTGCAACGCCCGCCGAAGGGATTCGATCCGAACCATCCGCTGGTCGAATACCTGAAGCTGAAGAGTTATTTCGTCTGGAAGGAAGAGAAGCTGGACATCAACGCCCCGGACAAGCTCGTGCCGCAGCTTGCGCAGGGATTCAAGGACGCCACCGCGCTTGTCAACTGGCTGCGCGGGGTGCCGCAGACATTCGAAGAGTAAAGGGAGTCACACATGGCGTTGCACCACGCAGTCTCGGGTGAGCGGATCGCACTCCAGCGGGGCGAAGACGACATCGCGAATTTCACCTCGATCGCACTGATCAAGACGGATCACATGGAGTTGATCCGGCTCGTGATACCGAAGGAAAAACCGCTGCCGGAACATTGGGTCGAAGGCGAGATGACCTTGCTGTGCCTGGAAGGCGAGATCGCGTTCCAGGCCCACGGCCGCACGACGATCCTGCGGCCGAACGAGATGGTTTATCTCGCCGGCGGCGAGCCGCATGCGGTCCAGGCCAACCAGGATGCGGTCGCGTTGCTGACCATCCTGCTGCATCCGGGCGATAACACGGGTGGACCGACGCGGAGCACGCCCGCGCCGTAATCTCTGGATCAGGCCAGTTCGTCGCGCGGATCCCGCGCCAGCAGCCTGGTCACCATGTCGCTGGCGGAATCGCCATCGAACAGCACGCCGGCCACCGCATTGGTGATCGGCATGTCGACGCCCAGCCTGGCCGCCAGCTCGCGCACGGCCTTGGCGCAGGGTACCCCTTCGGCCACGTGGCCGAGTTCCCGGACGATCGTGTCGAGCGGTTTGCCCTGGGCCAGTGCCAGGCCTACGCGGCGGTTGCGCGACAGGTCGCCAGTGCACGTCAGGATCAGGTCGCCCATCCCCGTCAGGCCCATGAAGGTGCCCGCATGGCCGCCCAGCGCCGTACCGAGGCGGGTGATTTCCGCGAGGCCGCGCGTGATCAGCGCGGCGCGCGCATTCAGGCCGAGGCCGAGGCCGTCGGCCGTGCCGGTGGCGATGGCGAGGATGTTCTTGACGGCGCCACCTACTTCCACGCCAACCATGTCATCGCAGGAATACACGCGCATATTGCCGCCATGGACGAGCGCGACGACGCGGTCGCGCAGCGCCTTGTCGGTCGAGGCGACCGTCAGCGCGCACGGCAGGCCGCGCGCCACTTCCTGCGCAAACGACGGGCCGGACAGCGCGGCGGCCGGCACGGCATCGCCCAGCACTTCGCGCACGACCTGGTGCGGCAACAGGCCGGTCTCGTATTCGAAGCCCTTGCACAGCCAGACGATGTTCGGAATGGCGCGGCCCTTCAGTTGCAGCAGCAGCGGGCGCAGGCCGGCGACCGGGCAGGCCGCGATCAGCAGCGGCGCCTCGCCGGCGCTGTTCACGACATGCGCGACGGCGGCATCGAAGTCGGCCGTGACGTCCAGGCCGTCCGGGAACGGAAAGCCGGGCAGGTATTCGGTGTTTTCGCGCGCGCTGGCGGCTTGCGCCATCTGCGCGGGATTGCGTCCCCACAGCAGGACGTCGTGGCGCGCGGCGAGCGCGATCGCCACCGCCGTGCCCCAGGCGCCGGCACCGAGGACGGTGATTTTTTGGGGTGGTTTCGGTTCGTGCATGGGTATCGAAATACGGGCTAGATGCCCCAGATGTCGGAAGCCTTGACGTAGCCGCTGGTGCCGTCGCGGTGGCGCACGCGCACCCAGTTGCCGGCTTCCGGATCGACGAGCTCGAGCAGGACGTTTTTTTCGGCCGTCATCACGACGGGCGCATTCTCGTCGGGCGCCGAACGCACCCTGGCGGACGCGACGCGCACGATGACGTTGCGCTTCGCCGACAGGTTTTTCGCTTCGGTCCAGGCCATGTCGCCGGTGGCGTCTCTGATCTTGACCCAGTCGCCGTAGCTGAGGACGACCTCGACCGGCATGCCGCTGGGCGCGACGTACAGCTTGCCGCTGCGGGTGGACGGGGCGTCGTACAGGATCACGGCATGCGCGCCGACCGTCTTGAAATCGAACGCGGCGGCCGCGCACGATGCCAGCAGCAGCAAGCAGCCTGCAATGAGTCGGTGGCGGAAGCGGATGGGGCGCATGTGGGCCTTTGAAGACGTGTCTGCCGAAAGTCGGCATACACGTCAAAGAAACAAGGCGTCCGGCCCCGCCCGGGACGGGCGAAGCGGGACGCCCGGGATATTACTGGTTACCAGCCGGCGTGCCTGCAGCGGCAGCCTGCTCGGCCAGCGCCTGGCGGCGCTGCTGGTAGAACACTTCGAAGTTGATCTCGGCCAGGTGGACCGGCGGGAAACCGGCGCGGGTGATCACGTCGGCGATGTTCGCACGCAGGTACGGGTAGATGATGTTCGGGCAACCGATGCCCAGCAGCGGATCCATCTGCTCGGCCGGGATGTTACGGGCTTCGAAGATACCTGCCTGCTTGCCTTCGGCCAGGAAGGCCACTTTGTCCTTGACCTTGGCGGTCACGGTGATGGTGACGGTCGATTCGTAGATGCCATCGGCAATGCCTTCGGCGCCGACGTCCAGCGCGACCTCGATGGTCGGGGCTTCCTGCTCCAGGAAGATCGCCGGGGAATTCGGTTGTTCCAGCGACAGATCCTTCAGGTAAATACGCTGGATTTGGAATACGGGTTGCAGGTTTTCGTCAGCCATGGAACGCTTTCGTGTAATTGTAAGAAGAATGGCATAGCCTGCCATTCGAGGTGCTTGACTTGTCAAGGCGCCGGCAATTGTATCAAAACCAATTCGGTTTCAATAGTTTGCCGGGGCCTGGCCAAGCCAGCACCGATCAGGCTGCTTCGCCCTTCAGCAGCGGGTCCAGGCGGCCCGCCTGGTCGAGCGCGTACAGGTCGTCGAAGCCGCCCACATGGGTATCGCCCACGTAGATCTGCGGCACCGTACGGCGGCCCGTGCGCTGCATCATGATGGCGCGCTGTTCCGGATCAAGGTCGACACGGATGCGTTCGATGTCGCTCACGCCCTTGGCTTCCAGCAGACGCTCGGCGCGCACGCAGTAGGGGCAGCTGGCGGTGTGATAGAGGACAACATGGGCTGTCATGGCAGTATCCTTTCAAATTATTTGATCAGGGGCAGGCCGGCAGCCGTCCAGGCCGCGATGCCGCCTTCCAGGCCATAGATATCTTCGAACCCTGCCGCTTTCAACAGGCGCGCCGCTTTAGTGGCGTGTTTGCCGTCCTGGTCGACGACAACGATGGTCTTGATTTTCGACTTGTCCAGCTCGCCGGTGCGATTGCCCAAGTCTGCCAGCGGAATGTGTTTCGCGTCGCGCAGGTGCCCGTTGGCAAAGGCTTCGGCGCTGCGCACATCGATCACGGCGGTGGATTTACCGCGGTTGAGCATCTGGGTGGCCTGCAGCGGGGAGGCCACGCGGCCACGCGGCGCGAGCGACAACCACAGCAGGGCGCCCCCCGACAAAAGAGCGATCGCGACAGTGATGAAATGGTCGATGATGAATTTCACGAAGGTTCCGTTGGTTGAACTGAATCATCGCATTATAAAATAGAAGTCGGATCGGTATTTCTTGCTCACTTTTTTCTATAAAGCACCTATGTACAAAATCGTATTCATGCGCCACGGCGAGTCCACCTGGAACCTCGAGAACCGTTTCACCGGCTGGACCGATGTCGACCTGACCGAAAAAGGGGTCAATGAAGCCAAGCTGGCCGGCCGCCTGCTGAAGGAAGCCGGCTTCACCTTCGACCTGGCCTATACCTCGGTCCTGAAACGTGCGATCCGCACCCTGTGGCTGGCCATGGACGAGATGGACATGATGTGGCTGCCGGTCAAGAACGACTGGCGCCTGAACGAGCGCCACTACGGCGCGCTGCAGGGCCTGGACAAGGGCGAGACCGCCGCCAAGTTCGGCGACGAGCAGGTGCTCGTATGGCGCCGCAGCTACGACACCCCGCCGCCGGCGCTGGAAGCGAACGATCCGCGCACGTCCTTCAACGACCCGCGCTACGCCGGCCTCGACAAGGCCGAGATCCCGCTGACGGAATGCCTGAAGGACACCGTCGCCCGCGTGATGCCGGCCTGGGACGAGGAAATCGCCCCGGCCATCCGCGCCGGCAAGCAGATCCTGATCTCGGCCCACGGCAACAGCCTGCGCGCCGTGATCAAGATGCTGGACAACATCAGCGACACGGACATCGTCGGCCTGAACATCCCGAACGGCACCCCGCTCGTGTATGAACTGGACGCGGACCTGAAGCCGATCCGCCACTACTACCTGGGCGACCAGGCAGCGATCGCGGCCGCCATGGCCGCCGTGGCCAACCAAGGGAAGGCGAAGTAAGTCTTGCGTTTTTCCTTCGTGAAGTCGACGTCCGCGGGCCTGTCCGCCCGCGGCAAACTGGTCTGCGGCCTGCTGGCCTGTGCGTTCGCCTTCGGCAGCGTGCAGGCGGCGCCGCGCCAGACCACGCGCAGCAAGGAGAAGGCCGCCGCCGAGGCGGCGCGCGCCGGCATCCAGCAAAAGCTCAATGTGCTCAAGAAGGACATCAGCCGCACCGAGAGCGAAAAGGAAGACGCGGCCGACGAGCTGGCGGAATCGGAAGAAAAGATTTCCGACGCCAACCGCTCGCTGCGCGAACTTGCGGACGAGCAGGCCGAGACCAATACCAGGCTGAAGGATCTCGCGACCGAAGAGGCGAGACTTGGCGACACCATCGCGGCCCAGAAGCGCCAGCTGGCGAAGCTGTTGCGCCAGCACTATATCGCCGGCAACGAGGACCGCATCAAGCTGCTGCTGTCCGGCGATAACCCGAACCGGATCAACCGCGACCTGCAGATGATGGCCTACGTCTCGCAGGCGCAAGCGAAATTACTGAATTCCCTGCGCACGAACCTGGCGGCCGTCGAGGCGAACCACGCCGAGACGCAGAACGCCAGGGACGAGCTGGAAGAAATTGCACAAGAGCAGAAGTCGCAAAAGGCGCTGCTCGAAAAGGAAAAGGCCAAACGGGCCGCCCTGCTGGCGAACCTGTCGAGCAAGCTGACGGACCAGCGCAAGCAGGCGAGCCGCCTGGAACGGGACGAGCAGCGCATGAGCGGCCTCGTCGACCGCCTGACGCGCCTGATCCGCGAACAGGAAATCGCCGCCGCGGCCGAGCGCAAGCGCCAACAGGAACTGGCCGCCGCGCGCGCGAAAGCGGCCGCCGAGGCGAAACAACGTGCGCTGGCGCGGGCCAGGGCGCAGCGCGAAGAGCGCGAACGCCTGGCGCGCGAAGCGGCCAAGGAAGCGGCCAAGACGGGCAAGCCCGTCAAACCGTTGCCGCCGCCGAAACCCGAGCCGGAAGAGACGCGGGTGGCCGAGGAGCCGGCACCGAAACCGGAAGCACCGCAGCGTTCGGCCGACACGGCACTGGCCGCCGACCTGCCGAGCGGCGCGTTCGAAAGCCTGCGCGGCCGCCTGCCGGCGCCGATCTCCGGCAAGATCGCGGCCCGTTTCGGCGCCAAGCGCGGCGATGGTCCGACGTGGCGCGGCATGTTCATCAAGGCCCCGGAAGGCACCGACGTGCGCGCCATCGCGGCGGGGCGTGTCGTGTTCGCCAACTGGATGCGCGGCTACGGCAACCTGATCATCATCAACCACGGCGGCGAGTACCTGTCGATCTACGGCAACAACCAGACCCTGGTGAAGCAGGCCGGCGACGCGGTCAAGCCGGGCGACGTCATCGCCAGTGCCGGCAATACCGGCGGTAACGAGGAATCGGGGCTATACTTCGAGCTCAGGCATCTCGGAAAAGCGTTCGATCCTTCGAGCTGGATCAGGTTCTAATTTCCGGAAGCACAATCCAGGGAACAGCATGGGCAAGAAACTCAAGAACCTCGGTCTCATCGGCCTCGGCATGGTGGCCGGGGTGGCCGCCTCGGTCCAGTATTCGGCGCTGGCACAAAAGGGCGGCGATGCGCCCCTGCCGCTGGACGAGCTGCGTCAGCTGGCCGACGTGTATGCCCTGATTAAAAGCGATTACGTCGAGAAGGTCGACGACAAGAAGCTGCTGTCGGACGCCATCGCCGGCATGGTGAATTCGCTGGATCCGCATTCCGTGTACCTGGACCAGAAGGATTTCGCCGAGATGCGCGAAGAGGTGCAGGGCCGCTTCGTCGGCCTCGGCATCGAGGTCGCGATGGAAGACGGCTACGTCAAGATCGTCTCGCCCATCGAGGATTCGCCCGCCTACCGCGCCGGCATCAAGGCGGGCGACCTGATCACGCGCATCGACAATGTGCCGGTGAAAGGCCTGTCGCTGGACGATGCCATCAAGCGCATGCGCGGCGAGCCGCACAGCAAGGTGATGCTGACCATCGCCCGCCGCGGCGCGGACGCGCCGTGGGTCGTGCCGGTCGAGCGCGAGGAAATCAAGGTGGCCAGCGTCAAGGCGAAGATGATCGAGCCCGGCTATGCCTGGCTGCGCATCAACCAGTTCCAGGAAGAGACCGTCGACGACGTCGCGGACAAGTTGAAGGACCTGTACGCCCGCAATCCGAACATCAAGGGTCTCGTGCTGGACCTGCGCAACGACCCGGGCGGCCTGCTGCCGAGCGCGATCGGCGTCTCCGCCGCCTTCCTGCCGGCGAACGACGTGATCGTCTCGACGAAGGGCCAGCTGGCCGAGTCGAACGCCACGTTCTACGGCCGGCGCGAATTCTATGCCGTCAAGCCGGGCGCCGATCCGCTGGCGAAATTGCCGGCCGCGCTGAAGACCGTGCCGATGGTGGTGCTGGTCAACACGGGCTCGGCCTCGGCGTCGGAAATCGTCGCGGGCGCGCTGCAGGATTACAAGCGCGCCATCGTGATGGGCAGCCAGACGTTCGGCAAGGGTTCCGTGCAGACCCTGCGCCAGTTGACGCCCGACACGGCCGTGAAGCTGACGACCGCGCGCTACTTCACGCCGAAGGGCCGCTCGATCCAGGCGCTGGGCATCGTGCCGGACCTGAAGGTCGACGAGACGCCGGAAGGCGACGGCCTGAACGCCGTGCGCGTGCGCGAGGCGGACCTCGATCACCACCTGACCAACGAGGCGGCCGACAGCAAGAGCGCGAACGCGAAGCGCCGCGACGAGCTCGAGGAAGAGCAGTTCACCATGGCCGCGCTGAAGAATGCGAAACCGGTCGAGTTCGGCGGCAAGGATGACTTCCAGCTGGCGCAAGCCCTGAATCACTTCAAGGGCTTGAAAGTGCAGCTCGCCAAGGCCGATCCGGACGAGGACAAGCCCGCGCCGGCCAAGCTGCCGGGCCAGGAGCCGAAGCCGGCCGAGATCAAGGACGACGCCAAGCCGTCTGCACCGAAGCGATGAACGACCAGCAACTGCTTCGCTATTCGCGCCATATCCTGCTCGACGAGATCGGCATCGAAGGCCAGGCGCGCTTCCTGGCCGCGCGCGTGCTCGTGATCGGCGCCGGCGGTCTCGGCTCGCCGGCCGCGCTGTATCTCGCCGCGGGCGGCGTGGGCCGGTTGACGCTCGTCGACGACGACACCGTCGACCTGACGAATTTGCAGCGCCAGGTCATGCACACGACGGCCCGCGTGGGCCAGCCCAAGGTCGAGTCCGGCCGTGAAGCCCTGCACCAGATCAATCCCGAGGTCGAGGTCGTCGCCTTGCGCGAACGCGCCGATGCCGCACGTTTAGGGGAACTCGTGCGCGATTCCGATGTCGTACTCGACTGCAGCGACAACTTCGCCACGCGCCATGCCGTCAACCGCGCCTGCGTTGCCGCCGGCGTCCCGCTCGTCGCGGGCGCCGCGATCCGTTTCGACGGGCAGATCTCGGTCTTCGACGTGCGCGACCCCGCTTCGCCCTGCTATGCCTGCCTGTTCCCGGAGGACGGCAAGTTCGAGGAAGTGGCATGCAGCACGATGGGCGTGTTCGCGCCGCTGGTCGGCATCATCGGCGCCATGCAGGCGGCCGAGGCGCTGAAGCTGCTGGCCGGAAGCGGCCGTTCGCTGGCCGGCCGGCTGCAGATGCTGGATGCGCGCGCCATGGAGTGGACGGAGATCGGCGTGGCGCGCAATCCGTGCTGCCCCGTTTGCGCGGGGCGTCCCGGCGTAGAATGAGTCGCGGCGCACGTAGAAGGTGTCTTTCTGCGCCGTCTATCTTACAATTAGACAATTTTCCTGACGAGTTGGAACATTTTCCAAACGACTTTTAACCTCATCCCCGCTCGTTCGGCCTTATACTGTTTTTTCGACCACTTCCATCACATCTATGCAGAACTTCAAGCATCGTTTCGCACGGCAGCGCCGCCAGCGCGGTTTCACCCTCGTCGAAATCATGGTCGTCGTGGTCATCATCGGCATCCTGGGTGCGCTCGTCGTTCCCAAGCTGCTGGGCCGTACCGGCGAGTCGCGCGTGACCGCGGCCCGCGTCGACATCGCCACGCTGATGTCGGCACTGAAGATGTACAAGCTCGATAACCAGCGCTATCCGACCACGGAGCAGGGCTTGCAGTCCCTCGTCCAGAAGCCGACCAGCGGCCCGGCCGCCAACGGCTGGAAGGAAGGCGGCTACATCGACAAGCTGCCGAAGGACCCGTGGGGCAATCCGTACCAGTACCTGTCGCCTGGCCTGCACGGCGAGATCGACGTGTTCTCGCTGGGCGCGGACGGCCAGCCGGGCGGTACCGGCGAGGATGCCGACGTCGGTTCGTGGGACAACAAATAACGTAGGTGTGTCGATGACCACGCGCGCGCCGGGCCGCGCCGGCGGCTTCACCCTGGTGGAGATCATGGTCGTGATGGTCATCATCGGCATCACGCTGGGGCTGGCCAGCCTCAACGCCATTCCCAGCCCGCACCAGGACCTGCAGAAGGAGGCGCAGCGTATCGCGCTGCTGCTGCAGCTGGCGCGCGACGAAGCGATCGTGCGCAACCGCCTCGTCGCCTTCGAAGCCACGCCCGAGCGTTACCACTTCCTCGTGCGTACCGAAACGCGCTGGCAACCGATCGCGAACGACGACATGCTGCGCGAGCGCGACTTCAAGAATGCCCCGCTGACCCTGCTGCTGGATCCGACCAGCGCGGGTACCCTGAATCCGCTGCGCATCACGTTCGGCAGCGAACCGGTCGACAAGCCGTTCGTGCTCACGCTGGCCAGCGGCAACGACCGCGTCGCCATCCGCGCCGACGGGGTCGGGCACTTCACGGTGGAGTGAAGAGGTCAATCATGCGCGCCATGCGATTCCCGAACCGGCAACGCGGCTTCACGCTGCTCGAAGTGCTCGTGGCTCTCGTCATCGTGGGCACGGCGCTGGGCGCGGGCCTGCGCGCCGTCGGCAGCCTGAGCGCCAACGGCAGCGGCCTGCGCGCCTCGATGATGGCGACGTGGTCGGCCGAAAACCGGCTCGTGCAGATCCGCCTGGGCAAGGAATTCCCCGACATCGGCAAGCACAGCTTCGATTGCCCGCAGGGCGACCTGCACCTCGTGTGCCAGGAAGAAGTGATCGCCAGCCCGAACCCGCGCCTGCGCCGGGTCGAGGTCTCCGTGTACGACATCGAAAACCCCAACCGGCGCATCGTCAAGCTGGTCCAACTCGTGTTGAAGCCGTGGCGATGACGAACTCTTCCCCGGCCCGCGGCTTCACCCTCGTGGAGCTGCTCGTGGCGATCAGCATCCTGGCCATCGTCGCCGTGCTCGGCTGGCGCGGGCTGGACGGCATCGTGCGTGCCCGCGTGGCCCTCACGCAGCAGATGGAAACGACGCGCGGCATGCAGCTGGCCTTCGCCCAGATGCAGAGCGACTGCGAACACATCGCCCAGCGCGACGTCGTCGACCAGCGGCCCTATCTCCTCGTCGGCGCCGACCGCCTGACGCTCGTGCGCGAAGTGTTCGCGGAAAACCAGCCGTCGCGGCTGCAGGTGGTCGCGTACCGCATCGTCAACGGCACCTTGATGCGGCGCGAGTCGCAGCCGACGCGCGACCTCGTCCAGCTCGACGCGCTGTGGCAGGCCGTCACCAGCGATGCCGACACCAACCCGGCCGTGGCCATCCAGACCGGCGTGACGGGGATGCAGGTCGCGACCTGGCTCAACAACTCGTGGCGCCAGGGCGGCGTCGATCCCGGCGCGAATGCGGCGGGCACGGGCC